>SLMR01000430.1 GCA_007133445.1 Aquisalimonas sp.
CGCCACCCTGCAGGAACAGCACCTTGTAGTTGTCCGGCACCTGCAGCAGGTCACGGAGGTCCTGCTCGGCCTCGGCGGCAATGGACACGAACTCCTTGCCGCGGTGGCTCATCTCCATGACGCCCATGCCGGAGCCGCGCCAGTCGAGCATCTCGCTGGCGGCCTGCTCGAGCACCGCTTCCGGCAACACCGCCGGACCGGCGCTGAAGTTGTACACTCTGGACATTGTCAATGTCTCCCCTTGGTTCCGAAATGAATCGTCGGCTGGGCGACGACCGGACCGGGGATCGTCAGGTCTCGTCGTCGCCCGGCGCGTCGTCGTGCGGGTCGTCCGCATCGTCCGCGCCGTCCTCGTCCTCCAGTGCCTCGACCCGGGCAAGTCCCATAAGGGTCTCGTCGGTGTCCAGGCTGATCAGTTTCACGCCCTGGGTATTACGGCTGAGTACGGAGATCTCGCTCGCCGGCGTACGCACCAGGGTGCCGCCGCGGGTGATGAGCATGACCTCGTCGCCTTCCACCACCTGGGTGGCGCCAATCACGTCGCCGTTCCGGTCACCGGTGCGGATGGAGATCACGCCCATGGTGCCGCGGCCGCGGCGCGGGTAGTCGTCCAGCGGCGTGCGCTTGCCGTAGCCGTTCTCGGTGGCGGTAAGAATATCGCCCTCGCCCAGGATCAGCAGGGCGATGACGTCCTGTCCCGGTTCCATGCGCATGCCGCGCACGCCGGCGGCGCCGCGGCCCATTGCGCGTACCTCGCTCTCGGCGAAGCGCACAGCCTTGCCGGCGCTGCTCAGCAGCATCACGTCCTGTTCGCCGTCGGTGATGCCGACGTTCACCAGCACGTCATCGCCGCGCAGATCCAGCGCGATAATGCCGTTGCTGCGGGGGCGCGAGAAGTGCGTCAGCGGGGTCTTCTTGACCGTGCCGCGGCGCGTGGCCATGAACACGAAACGATCCTCGGTGAACTCCTGCACCGCCAGCACGGCGTTGATGCGCTCATCCTGCTCCAGGGGCAGCAGGTTGACGATGGGTTTGCCGCGGGAATTCCGGCTGCCCTGGGGCAACTCGTAGACGCGCAACCAGTAGCACTTGCCGTGGCTGGAGAAGCACAGCAGCATGTCGTGGGTATTGGCCACGAAAAGCTTGTCGACGAAGTCCTCGTCCTTCATGGACGTGGCGCTCTTGCCACGCCCGCCGCGCCGCTGGGCGCGATAGGTATCCAGCTGCTGGTACTTGGCGTAGCCCTGGTGGGAGAGCGTCACCACCACGTCCTCGGGGGTGATCAGGTCCTCCATGGTGAGATCGATCTGGTCGCGCACGATCTCCGACTTGCGGGCGTCGCCGAACTGCTCCTTGACGGCGATCAGCTCCTCTCGGATCACTTCCATGAGGCGATCGGTGCTGTCGAGGATCGCGATGAGATCGGCAATGCGCTCCAGCAGCTCCCGGTATTCCTCACGGATCTTGTCCTGCTCCAGACCGGTGAGCCGGTGCAGGCGCAGGTCCAGGATCGCCTGGGCCTGGGTCTCGGTGAGCTGATAGCCGCCCTCGATCAGCCCGTAGCCGGGCGCCAGCCCGTCCGGGCGGGACGCCTGGGCGCCGGCGCGCTCAAGCATGTCCGTGACGATCCCCGGCGCCCACAGACGGCCGGTCAGCGCCTCGCGCGCCTCGGCGGGGCCGGGCGAGGCCTTGATCAGCTCAATGACCGGGTCGATGTTGGCCAGGGCAACCGCGAGACCTTCCAGCACGTGGGCCCGCTCCCGCGCCTTGCGCAGGTCGTACATGGTGCGCCGGGTGACCACCTCGCGCCGGTGGCGCAGGAAGGCCTCGAGCACGTCGCGCAGGCTGAGCAGCTGCGGCTGACCGTCCACCAGCGCGACCATGTTGATCCCGAACACGGTCTGCAGCTGCGTCTGCTGGAACAGGTTGTTCAGCACCACCTCGGCCACCTCGCCCCGGCGGAGCTCGATGACCATGCGCATGCCGTCCTTGTCGGACTCGTCGCGCAGCTCGGTGATGCCCTCGATGCGCTTTTCCTTGACCAGCTCGGCGATCTTCTCGAGCAGCCGCGCCTTGTTGACCTGGTAGGGGAGTTCCTTGACCACGATGGTCTGCTTGCCGGACTTCGGATCCTCCTCCACCTCGGTGCGGGCGCGCATGATCAGGCGGCCACGGCCGGTGCGGTAAGCCTCGTGGATGCCGCTGACGCCGTTGATGATCGCCCCGGTGGGCAGATCCGGCCCCGGCAGGTACTGGATCAGGTCATCGACGGTCAGGTTCTCGTCGTCGATGAGCGCCACGCTGGCATCGATCACCTCGCCCAGATTGTGGGGCGGGATGTTGGTGGCCATGCCCACGGCGATACCGGAGCCACCGTTGACCAGCAGGTTCGGGAACCGCGCCGGCAGCACCGCCGGCTCCTGCTCGGAGCCGTCGTAGTTGTCGATGAGATCGACGGTTTCCTTGTCGATGTCCGCTAGCAGTTCGTGGGCGATGCGCGCCATGCGCACTTCGGTATACCGCATGGCCGCCGCGGCATCGCCATCCACGGAGCCGAAGTTGCCCTGGCCATCCACCAGCATGTAGCGCATGGCGAACGACTGGGCCATGCGCACGATGGTGTCGTAGACGGCGGAGTCGCCGTGGGGGTGGTACTTACCAATGACGTCACCGACCACACGCGCGGACTTCTTGTACGGCCGGTTCCAGTCGTTGCCGAGCACCCGCATTGCAAAGAGCACGCGTCGGTGCACGGGCTTGAGCCCGTCGCGCACGTCCGGAAGCGCCCGTCCCACGATCACGCTCATGGCGTAATCGAGATACGACTGCCTCATTTCGTCTTCCAGATTGACCGGCAGAATCTCTTTCGCGACGTTGGCCATCGACGCTCTCGGTTCGTTGTGATGACGGACGGTACAGCCTGCCCGGACGTGTTACCGCGGCAATCGCCCACGGCTGCCAGGGGAGCGGGCATAACCCCGGATCAACGGCATGCCCTCTGCGCGCCGCACGCGCGACGGACAAGAGGCATGGCCGGGAAAAACGGGAATCATACCACAGCAATGGCGCAACGGCATGAAGGACGGACGGCCTGAGGCCGCCCGTCGCGGATCGGGCGCAGTAGTCAGGGATCGACGCGGCGCGCCGTCTCCACCTTGATGGTCTCCTGCGGCACGTCGGCGTGGCCGCCGGAACGCCCGGTGGGGACCTCGGCCACGCGATCCACCACGTCCATGCCGTCGACCACACGGGCGAACACGGCGTAGCCGAAATCGCGCACGCCATGGTCCAGGAAGGCGTTGTCGTCCAGGTTGATGAAGAACTGCGAAGTGGCACTGTTGATCTGCTGCGTGCGCGCCATGGAGAGGTAGCCGCGCTTGTTCTGCAGACCGTTGTCGGCCTCGTTGGTGATCGGGTCCCGGGTGGACTTCTGATTCATGTCGGCATCGAAGCCGCCGCCCTGGATGACGAACCCCGGGATCACCCGATGAAAGATGGTGCCGTCGTAGAACCCGTCGTCCACGTACTGCAGGAAATTCTCCACCGTCACCGGCGCGTCGTCGTGAAACAGCTCCAGCGTGATGTCGCCCTTGTTCGTCTCGAAAACAACCATGTGCTCGCCCTTCTCCTCGTCACCCGCGGTCGCCAGACGCGCGACCATCAGCATTACGGCCACGACGGGAATCGCCGCCAGCCACCATACGGAATTGCGTCCCCTGCTCATGTCTCTTTCTCTTGCATTGGCTCCTGCCCCGGCTCCGGCCAGGGCTCCATTTCAATGCGCCGGACCCCGCGCCCGGCCACTTCCACGACGCCACCGTGGCGCCGGCTGCCATCGGCGGAAAATTCGAAGCGATACCAGTGCACCAGCCCAAGGCGGCCGTTACGGCCCCGGCCAGGCCGCGTCCGGATCCGCACCAGGCTCTCGTCCAGGAACTGCA
>SLMR01000422.1 GCA_007133445.1 Aquisalimonas sp.
CGCAGTAGCTCAGGTAGAAGCGCCACATGCGCATGAAGTGGTTGTCGTAACCCAGGTCCCGGATGCTTGTCCAGCAGGCCAGGAAGCGTTCGTGCCACAGGCGCAACGTCTCGGCGTAGTGGAGTCCGAAGGCGTCCATGTGCCGCACCGTCAGCCCTGCCTCGGTGGCCAGTTCCTTGAGGTGGTCGCGGGTGGGGAGCATGCCGCCGGGGAAGATGTAGAGCTGGATGAAGTCCGGGTTGTCCCGGTACTCGGCGAAGGCCTCCTCGTCGATGGTGATAACCTGCAGCGCCGCCCGGCCGCCGGGTTTCAGGCAGCGAGCCAGTTGCCGGAAATACGCCGGCCAGTAGGCCTCGCCCACCGCCTCGAACATCTCGATGGAGGCCACGTGGTCGTACTGCCCGGTCTCGTCGCGATAATCCCGGAAAACATACTCGGCCGAGCCCGCGGACTCGGTGCCACGGGCCGCCTCACGGGCCCAGTCCAGTTGCTCCCGGGAGAGCGTCAGGCCGGTGTGCCGCAGCCCGCGTTCGGCCGCCATGCGCCCGAATCCGCCCCAGCCGCAGCCCACCTCCAGCAGGCTGTCACCGGGGCGGGGGTCCAGCAGATCCAGCATGCGGCGGTACTTCGCCTCCTGGGCCTGTTCCAGGGAGTAGCACTCGGTGGCGGGCGTGGGCTTGTCACCGAACAGGGCGCTGGAGTAGGTCATGCTGCTATCCAGCCAGCGACGGTAGAAGTCGTTTCCCAGGTCGTAGTGAGCGGCGATATTGCGGCGGCTGCCCCGGGGGGTGTTGCTGCGCAGCCGGTGACGGATCCGGCTCAGGGTGGATACCAGGGCGCTGGGGCGGGAGGCACGTGCCAGCGCCGCCTCGTTCATGAACAGCAGTTGCAGCAGGGCGGACAGGTCGCTTGTGTCCCAGTCCCCGGCCAGGTAGCCCTCGGAGAGACCCAGGTGTCCCCGCGTCAACAGTCGCCGCAGCAGGCGCCAGGGGCGCATCACCCGCAGGTCCGCGCTGGCGGCGTCATCGCCGAAGAAGCGCTGCTGGCTGCCGTCCGGAAACTCCACATCCAGGGTGCCCCGGTCGAGGCCGCCGAGCACTCGCGCGAAATAGCGTCCGACCAGTCCCGGCAGACGACCGCCGGGCTGCTCCATGGACTTGTCCCACGTCGTCACGTGACATCCTCCTGCGGGGGCTGGGGTTTGCGGTGAAAGCGCGCCCCGCGAAGCCAGATCTTCAGGGCCTGCCAGTGGATGGCGCGCATCACCGACAAGGTCATGAACGGGTAGCGCCAGGCTGCGCGCAACAGCGCGCTGTCGGTCAGCGGCTGGCGTTGCCCCTGCTGGACGGCGGCCAGGCGCAGTTCGCCGTGCTCCAGGTACTGGATCGCGGTGGTGAACGACTCCTCCGCCGGCATCAGCCGGAACCGGTATTCGCCGGTCACGGGGAAAAAGGGTGAGACGTGGAACACCTTGGCGGCCCGTGAACGCAGCGGCAGGTCCAGGGGCCGCCCGCCTTCATGCAACAGGTAACCGTGCTGCTCGCCGAAGGTGTTGCGCACCTCGCAGAGCACCGCCCGCAGATCACCGTCAGCGTGGTAGCAGTACCACAGGCTCAGGGGGTTGAACCCGTAACCAAGCACGCGCGGCATGCAGAGCAGTTGCACCCGCCCGCCGTCCAGGCTGATGCCTGCGCGGGCCAGCACCCCGTCGATCCAGGGGCGCAGTGCTGAGCCGTCCCGGGGGCCGTGATCGCGGTCGTGGAAGCTGAACAGGTTGAAGCGGTTGCGGGAGAGCAGCCGCAGTCCGGCCGTGGCCGTGTCCGCATGGTCCACGTCCAGCAGCAGGCTGAACAGCCGGTACTGGAAGCGATACGCTTGCTCACCAAGCCGCCGGTGCATCACCGAGCCGGTGTACAGGCAGGCCGTTTCCGTGGCTACATGCGTGTTCATTGGTTACCCCGTTGCCACTGCAGGCGATCCAACCAGGCCGCTGTCAGTTGCCGGTTCGGGTTGCAGCCAGGCCGGCCGTGCCCCCAGGTGGCCGGCCACGTCCACGGCCGAGCGCAGGCCGTCTTCATGAAAACCGTAGCCCAGGTAGCTGCCGCAGAACCAGATCCGGTCCCGGCCCTGGATGCGGTCCATCATGCCCTGGGCGCGCACCGCGCCGGCGTCGAAAACCGGGTGATCGTAGGTCATGCGCTCGTGCACGAACTCATCCCGCGGTGTCGTCTCCGGATTCAGGCTCACGAACACCTCACCGGCGCTCGCCGGCAACCCTTGTAGCCGGTTCATCCAGTAGGTCACCGAGGCCGGCCGCCCCTCATGGCCGGCCTGATAGTTCCAACTTGCCCAGATGCGGCGCAACCGCGGCATCAGCAGTGGGTCTGCATGGAGCCAGCCGGTGTTTTCCTGGTATTTGAACGCGGACAGCAGGCGGTGTTCCCAGTAGCTCGGCTGGTCGAGCATGGCCAGCGCCTGGTCAGCGTGTGCGCCGATGACCACCTGGTCGAAACGGCCCAGGGCGCCCTGGTCGGAGAACAGTTCAACGCCTTGCTCGCGCCGGACGATGCGCCGGATCGGCGTGCCGGTGTGGTAGCCGCCACTGATGGCCGGCAGCATCCGGCGCACGTACTCGCGCCCGCCACCTTCCACTGTGCGCCACTGGGGCCGGTTGGCCAGATCCAGCAGCCCGTGGTTATGGAAAAAGCGCAGGAAGCGCCGCGCCGGGAACTGCAGCATGTCCCGCGGCGGGCAGGACCAGATGGCGGCGGCCATGGGTAGCAGATAGTGCTGGCGCAGTTGGCGGGATGCACCCATGGTATCCAGGAACTCACCCAATGCGGGATCCCCGGCCCCGTCGTCATCCAGGAAGCGCCGTGCGCGGGCGTTGAAACGCAGGACATCCGAGACCATGCGCAGGAACGACGGCCGCACCAGGTTGCGACGCTGGGCGAAGAGCTTGTTCAGGCTGTCGCCGGCCCACTCCAGGCCACCGTCTGCCGAGCGGAAGGCGAACGACATGTCGCTCGTCAGTGTGGGCACATTCAGGTGCCGGAACAGGCTGCTCAGGTGCGGATAGTTGCGCTCGTTGTAGACGATGAATCCCGTGTCCACCGGCACCGGGCCATTGCGGCCGGGCACGTCACGGGTTCGGGTATGACCGCCGACGTAGTCGTTGCCCTCGAACAACGTGACCTGGTGGTTCCGGCTCAGCAGCCAGGCGGCGCCGAGGCCACTGATTCCACCGCCGACGACAGCAATGCGGGATAGGCTCATGGGGTATCCATCCAATGGTTGTAACGTAATTGTATAGGAAATTTTCCCCGTTACCATACTTTCCTGTACGTGGTCATGGCTTGCTCTGGCCCGCACACCCCGGGGCGATGACCCGGGCCGCGCGGGTGTCGTATCCTGTCGGCAACCCTTGGAAGAAATTCGTGGAGGTTCCGGCTTGAGAGGGCGTCAAGGCACCCGCAAGCGCATTCTCGACGCGGCAGGTGAACTGCTGCAGCGAAACGGGTTCGGCGGTTTCAGCTACCAGCACATCGCCGCCCAGTTGGGCGTGAAGAATGCCGCCATTCACTACCACTTTCCGTCCAAGACCGACCTGGGCGTGGCCCTGATCCGCCGCTATCGGGCGAACTTCACCTGGTGGACGGATCAGCTCGCGGTCCAGGGTCTGGACCCTGTGGCCCGCCTGGAAGCGTTCTGTGACCTGGAGGAGCGCTACCTGCGGGAGGGCAAGGTGTGCCCGCTGGGCGTGGTGGGTGTGGAGCACGCGGGGATTCCGGAGCCCATGCGCCGGGAGACAGAAGTGTTCCTGGGCGAGTTGCTGGCGTGGATGACGCGAACGCTGGAGGAGGGGGCTGCCCGGGGGGTGATGACGGTTAGCGGTTCTGCGAATGGCAAGGCGCTGTCGGTCCTGACCGCACTTCAGGGAG
>SLMR01000233.1 GCA_007133445.1 Aquisalimonas sp.
GATCTCGGTGCGGGCATACATCAGCCACATGCCGATGGCATAGCCGCCAAGCCCGAAGAAGGCGAAATGCCCCAGCGACAGGATGCCGGTGTAGCCCCAGATCAGGTCCAGGGCCAGGGCCACCAGCGCCAGACACAGGAACCGGCCGGCCAGGGTCACCATCCAGCCCGGCATGTACAGGGGATGCTCCGGCGGCAACGCCAGGTTCAGCACCGGCACCACCACCAGGGCCAGGATCGCCAGGGCGACCAGGATCATCCAGGCCGTGCGGGTGTGCAGACGGCCGACGCGGGACAGCGCGAGTTGCGGCTGCATGATCGGTCTCCTCAGTCGTCAGCAGACCGCCCCTTGAGGGCGAAAATGCCCTGGGGACGCCACTGGATGAACAGGATGATGGCCGCGAACACGAGGATGGTCGCCAGGACCGCCCCCATGGCGGGTTCGAGGAACTTGGTGGTGACGCCGATGCCGAGGGCGCTGAATACCGGGCCGAGCAGATTGCCCACGCCGCCGAGGACCACCACCATGAACGAGTCCACGATGTAGTTCTGGCCCATCTCCGGCCCGACGTTGACGATCTGCGAGAGCGCCACGCCGCCCAGGCCGGCAACACCGGCGCCCACGGCGAAGGTCCACATGTCCACGCGCTTCGCGGGCACGCCCAGGGCCGCAGCCATGTCTCGGTTCTGCATCACCGCGCGCACTTCCATGCCCAGCCGCGTGCGGCTCATCAGGAACCACACCAGGGCCACCACGAAGATGGCGAACAGGATCACGCCCACGCGACTGGTGGAGAGCGTCACCCCCTGCATGATCTGAACGCTGCCTGAGAACCAGGGCGGACTCGCCACGGCCACGTTCTGGGCACCGAACAGCCAGCGCACCGTCTGGATCAGGATCAGGCTGATGCCCCAGGTGGCCAGCAGCGTCTCCAGCGGCCGGTTGTAGAGGAAGCGGATCACGCCACGCTCCATGAGGATGCCCACGCCGGCGGTGACGAAGAACGCGGCGGGCACGGCGGCAATCAGGTAGTACTGGAACCACTGCGGCGCGAACAGCACGAACAGGGTCTGGGTGATGAAGGTGGTGTAGGCGCCCACCATCAGCAACTCGCCGTGGGCCATGTTGATCACCCCCATGAGTCCGAACACGATGGCCAGCCCCATGGCGGCGAGCAGCAGCACGCTGCCCATGGACATGCCGTAGACGAAGTCGGACGCAAAGCGGGCGAAGCGGGCACGGCGATCGATGGCCTCCACGCCGGCGGCGGCCGCCTCGCGGATCTCCGCCACCGGCTCGACGGGTTCGCCGTCGTCGTCCAGTGCCGTCAGCGCTGCCAGATCAGAGCGCAGGCGATTGGCGCGCACCTCGGCGATGATCTGGACCGCCTCCAGGCGCCGGGCGTCGTCCTCGCTGTCCAGGTCAAGCTGCGCCAGGGCGATGTTCAGCAGGCGCTCGACCTCGGCGTCGGTCTCCCCCTCGAGTGCCTCGAGCACGGCGTCACGCATCTCCGGGCGCGGCCGTTCTGCCAGCTCGTCGGCGGCGGCGAGACGGGCCGCAGGATCGTCCGAGAAGATCTGCAGTGCCCCGATGGTGGGGCGCAGCGTCCGGCGGACGACGTTGGTCAGCCGCGGCTGGGAAAGATCCCCCGTTTCGAGATCGGTGCGCTCGCGCCCGGTGGTGGCTTCCCGCAGGGAACCATCCCGGGCGTCCTGGATAATCAGTGTGCCGTCCTCGGTGTAGTACAGGCGGCGGTCCTGCAACGCGAACAACGTCGGCAGGGCATCAGCATCCTGCAACCCGGCGATGTCCTCCATGGCCGCCTGCAGCTCGCTCCGGTCCGCGGTGGCCAGGCGACTCAGCACCTCGGCGGTCTCGTCGGCGAGGTCACGCTCCTCCACGGCAGCCAGCTGCTCTTCCACCGCCTCGTCGTCATCCTGATCCAGCTGCTCGACGCGCTCCTCGGCGCGGTCAATAGCCGTGTCGGCCAAGGCTCCCGCCATGGGGAGCCCTGCCAGGAGCAGCAGGAGCGGCGCCAGCCGACGCATCCACGGGGTCGTGTACATGACAATATCTCCCTCGGGGCTGTCCATGCAGGCAGCCGACATCGGGGTTCCAGTAAGCGGGGCCCCGACCGTGAGGCCCCGGGGGTGTCATCGGTGTGCCACGCACATCCCTGTGCGTGGTCACGAACCGGCACCGGGTATCAGAACTGCAGGCCGTAGTTCGGCTCTTCGCAGTCCCCGCAGACCCAGGGATAACGCCAGTTGGCCTGCCGGTCCTCGTTGCCCTCCACGTACTCGCTCCACGGCTCGGCGCGGACCACGTCGTCGGTTTCCCAGACCGGGAAGAACTGGCCGTCAGGCTCGATCTCGCCGATGATCACCGGCTTGTGCAGGTGGTGGTTCTCCTCGTCCATGCACACCTCGAAGCCGGACGGGGAGTCCACGCACTGGCCGTAGACCGCCTGGCGCACCGCGTCCACGTCGGTGGTACCGGCCTGCAGCACCGCCTGGGCCCACATGCGGATGCCCATGTGGGTAGCCTCCATGGGATCGTTGGTCACACGGTCGGAGCCACCGGAGAGATCGTTATCTTCCACGTACTCGAACCAGCGCTCGGTGAAGCGCTCGTTCTCCGGCGTGTCGATGGACATGAAGTAGTTCCAGGCGGCGAGGTGGCCGGCCAGCAGGTCGGTATCCATGCCGCGGAGTTCTTCTTCACCCACGGAGGTGGCGAGCACCGGCACGTCGATGGGATCGATGCCCTGGTTGGCGAGCTCCTGGTAGAAGGCCACGTTGGCGTCACCGTTGACGGTGTTGATCACCGCGGTGGGCCCACCGTCGGCAAAGCTGCCGATGTCATCGACGATGGTCTGGAAGTCGTCGTGACCGAAGGGCGTGTAGACCTCCTCGATGTCCTCGTCACCAATGCCGTGGGCATTCAGGTAGGCCCGCACGATGCGGTTGGTGGTGCGCGGGAAGACGTAGTCGGTGCCGAGGAGGTAGAAACGCTCGGCGCCGCCGCCCTCTTCGCTCATGAGGTACTCGACCGCCGGCAGGGTCTGCTGGTTCGGTGCCGCGCCGGTGTAGAAGATGTTGCGGGAGGATTCCTCGCCCTCGTACTGCACCGGGTAGAACATGAGGCCGTTGAGTTCTTCCAGCACCGGCAGCACCGCCTCGCGGGAGACGGACGTCCAGGAACCGAAGATCACGTCCACCTCTTCGCGCTCGATCATCTCCCGCGCCTGCTCGGCGTAGGTGGGCCAGTCGGAGCCCGGATCCATGACCACGGGCTCGAGTTCACGGCCCAGCAGGCCGCCCTGTTCGTTGATGTCCTCGATGGTCATCAGGGCCACGTCCCGCAGCGATGTCTCGCTGATGGCCATGGTGCCGGAGAGGGAGTGGAGAATGCCCACCTTGATGGGATCATCGGCCTGGGCCGTGCCCGCGGTCACCAGGCCCAGGGCCATGGCACCGCCGGCAGCGGCGCGGAAGAGCGCTGTTTTCGGTTGTGTCGACGTCATTGGTTGCCTCCGTCGTCCTGTTGATCGGACCGGACTGCACCGGTCCGGAGCAGTGACTTCTCTGTACCAGGCGTCTTTGCCCGGCACTGAACAACGAAGGAGCAAGCGGCATGCCAGACAATAAATCGTGGTATTTTCAATGTTTTGGGATTATTTCCCAGGGACTCCGCACCGAAAAAATGCATGAATCCGCACCGAATCGGCGCGCATGCACCAGCGCAGGGCTTTGATCGACCGTTCCATGATGGTGCGTTGCCTTGCGGCCAAGGCAACGGCGGAGGGTCGTGGGGTGGATCGTGGTGAAGGCTTCTTCCGGCATGCCGGGCTGGGTGGGTTCGTCGGAGGTGTTTTGCGGTGCATCAAGATGCACCCTACGTCGGTAGTGATGGGCGGTGGCGGGAAGACGCC
>SLMR01000100.1 GCA_007133445.1 Aquisalimonas sp.
ACATCAACGTGGATCGCGAGCGGGCGGCGGATCTCGGGCTGAACGTGGCCGAGGTCGGTGAGATGGTCCGCACGGCCGTGGACGGGTCCGTGCCGACGCAGTATTCGACTGGCTCGGCCGAATACGACGTCCGCGTCAAGCTACCGCGCGAGATGCGCGCTACGCCCGACGATATGGGCGGGATTATGCTTTTCCGAAGCGACGGCGCGCCCGTAGCCCTGCGCGACATCGCTTCGTTTTCCCTCGGTGAAGGACCGGCCCACATCACCCGAGAAAATCAGACGCGCGTGGTGCGCGTGAACGGCGATGTGAACACGGCCGTGTCCGACGTTGGCACCGTCAACGCCGAACTGCGCGACCGCATCGCCGGGCTGGAGCTGCCCGAGGGATATAGCCTCATCTACGGTGGTGAAGAAGAAGCCATTCAGGAGACCAACCGGCAGATGCTGCTGCTCACGCTGCTCGCCATCTTCCTCGTGTTTGTGGTGATGGCGGTGCAGTACGAGCGGCTGGCCAATCCGGTGGTGATCCTCACGGCGATCCCGCTGGCGCTGATTGGCGTGGCGCTGATCCTGTACGCCACCAGCACGCCGCTGAGCGCCCCCGTGCTGCTCGGCGTCATCCTGCTCATCGGTATCGTGGTGAACAACGCGATCCTGCTGGTGGAGTACATCGAGATCGGCCGGCGCGAGAAGGGCCTCGGCATTTTCGATGCCGTGGTCGACGCCGGAGGCATCCGTTTCCGCCCGATCCTGATGACCACGCTGACGACCGTCTGCGGTATGCTGCCACTGGCGATCGGTCTGGGCGAAGGAGCCGAAATCATGCGTCCGCTTGCGCTCGCCGTGGTGGGTGGGCTGCTGATCTCCATGGTGCTGACGCTCTTCATCGTGCCGTGCCTCTACGTGGTCATTGCCGGCTGGAGTGAGCGTCTCAAAACGTGGCTCACCGGCAAACACACCGCCGCCGAGCTTGCCACGGCCGGCGATGGCGCCACGGCAACGCAGCCCGTGCCAGAGCCGCAGCCGGAGTGACCCAGACGCTACCTCATGCCCACGGGTCCTCGAACGCGCGGCCTTGCTCCCAGGCGACCACCTCCGCGTCGGTGCAGAGGGCATCGTCCAGCGCATGTAGAAACGCCTCCCGCGCCTCGTCCACCCCGATCACCGTTAGCTCGTGGTGGCGGTCGCCAAACGTCGGATGGGCGAGCGCTGCGTTCAGATGGTCTTTCTCCTCCTGCGTTAGATGGGTCTGGTCGATGGCCGCCTTCCAGTAGCCGGTCTTGCGGAGGTTGACGTAGTTGCCCGCCTGATTCCAGAGGAGCACCTCGTCCGCACGGGTCGCGAGCCAGATGAACCCCTTCGAGCGGTACACCCCGCGCGTGAGGTGTTGCTGGACCGCATCGTAGAGTCGCTGCGGATGAAACGGCCGATGCCCGGTAAACACATCGGAGCCCAGCCCAAACGCCTCCGGGTCGACCTCCAGTTGGGCCAGCTCGGCGCCGGCCATCGGCCGCTCGAGCTGTGCTTCAGAGAATCCTTGTTTGCCGATCACCTGCGCGGCGTTCACCTGTCCGCGCGCCACCCGGTGTACCGGCGCTGCTTCGTTAATGAGCCCCAATGCGCGCTCCACGATGGGCAGCGCCTCGTCCTGCACGAGGTCGGTCTTGGTGAGCAGCAGCCGGTTGGCGGCCTGCACCTGCCGCACGAGCAGCGTCTCCACCGTCCACCGCCCTTCCTCTTCGTTGGCGATGATCTGCTTGAAAAGCGCCTCCCCCAGCCCGTATTCCTTCACGAAGGTGTACGCATCGACGAGCGCAATGAGGTTGTGGAGGTGGAGCGGCGCGTCGGTGGTGGAGGCTTCCTGCACCGCCCGCGCCACGACCAGCGGCTCGGCACTGCCGGATGTTTCGAGAAGCACATGATCGTACGCGTTCTCCGCCGCCAGCTCGCGTAGCGCAGCCACGAGCGCCGTCCGGCGTTCCCCACTTACCGATCCCCCCTGCACGTTCACGACCCTGTCGGCCTCATCGCGCAGTAGATGACCTGACTCCACCAGCTCCACGTCCACGTCCTGCGCACTCATGTCGTTGATGATAACCGCCATGCGCTCCACCGGTCGCTGCCGCAGCACCTGCTGCACGACGGTGGTTTTACCGGCTCCAAGAAAGCCGGTGAGGAAGGTGACGGGAAGAGAGGCGTCGGACATACGAGAGCAGAGCATTGACCGGTCGGATGTGTAGCTCTCTACACATGGCAGCCGGCGCCTGATCCATCACCGCCGCGGCTTCGCCCGGTTGGTGGGCGTGGCGGTGAGGGGATCTTCCGGCCAGTAGTGCTTGGAGTAGCGCCCGCGGAGGTCCTTACGCACGTCGAAGTACGTCTCCGCCCAGAAGTTTTCGAGGTCTTGAGTAACCTGCACCGGGCGCTGCGCCGGCGAGAGCAGGTGAAGCGTGAGCGGCACGCGCCCCCCGGCGATGCGCGGCGTGGTCGTCTGCCCGAACATCTCCTGCAGCCGCACGGCCAGCACCGGCGCCTCGGGGTCGCTGTAGTCGATGGGTCGGCGCGAGCCGCTCGGCACCTCGTAATGCGTGGGCGCCAGCTCGTCCAGTTGCTGCCGCTGCCCGTAGTCGATAAGGCCGAGGAGCAGTTCGGTGGTGGACAGCTGCTCCACCTCGCTGAGGCGGCGCATCCCGTAGACGTGCGGCCCGAGCCAGTCATCCAGGTCCTCCAGCAGCGCCTCCTCCGACGCATCCGGCCACTCCTCCGGCACTTGCCGATGGAGGAAGACGAGCCGCTCCTGCAACTGCCGCGACTTCTTGCTCCAGCGGAGCGCCTGCAGTCCCTCCTCGCGAATGCCGTCCAACAGCGCCTCCTGCACCGCTGCCGCGTCGGGGTCGTGGAGCGTACGCTGTTCGAGTGTGAGCGCCCCCAGCTCACGTCGCTCCTCCGCCACCACACGCCCCGCCTGCGCCTCCCAGCGGACGTCCTGCACGTTCGTGATATGGTCGCCGAAGAAGGTGTGCAGGTCTTCCTCGCTGATGGGTGCGCCGAGGAAGATGCGTCCTTCGCTCCGGCGCTCATCCACATGGGCAGCCACGAGGTAATCCGACCCGCTCAGTAGCTGCGTGTGGGAGAGGGCGGCGATGCGCCCGTTGCGCAGGCGGAAACGGTCATCCTGCCCTGGCAGGCGCTGCGCGAGGCGATCGGGGTAGGCAAAGCCCAGAAGTAGCCCGGCGGCGTCCACGTTGGCCGGGTCGCCCGTGGGTAGGTTGAGGCGTCGGCGCCAGTGGCGGGCCACGCGCAGCACGTAGCGGCACGCCCCGTGGTCGACGACGAAGCCCTGCCGCGTCACAGGGTCAGGGCGGTCGCCATCGCGCACGGCATGCAGTGCTTCGAGGCGCAGCCGCAGGTCAGCATCCGGCAGCCCACCGCGGCCTTTGAAGATGTCACGCTCGGAAAGCAGCGCGGCCAGCTCACCGGCGAGGCCACCCAGCTCCAGCGCTTGCGCCTGCAGCACCATGTGGGCGAGGCGCGGGTGGAGGGGCACCTCGGCCATCGCGCGGCCGTGGTCGGTGATGCGGCGATCGGCGTCCAGCGCGCCGAGGCGGTGGAGCAGCTCCTGCGCCTGCGCGAACGTGTCGGCCGGTGGCGGGTCGAGCCATCGCAGCTGGGCGGGGTCGCGGACGCCCCACCGCGCCAGCTCCAGCGCCAGCGGCGCAAGGTCGGCCTGCACAATCTCCGGATCGTTGAAGGCCGGCAGGTGCTGGTGCGTACGCTGCGTCCATAGCCGGTAGCAGACGCCCGGCCCCAGCCGACCGGCGCGCCCCCGCCGCTGATCGGCCGAGGCGTGCGAGATACGGACCGTCTCCAGCCGCGTCATCCCGCTCGACGGGTCGAACCGTGGCTCGCGCATCAG
>SLMR01000278.1 GCA_007133445.1 Aquisalimonas sp.
CTTCCAGGGATTCGGCAATGCGCTCCCTGTCTTCCACCGCCGCGTTGCGGCCCACGTCCGGATGCGCGCCGGCACCCAGCCCCTTGGTGATGTTGCTGCCCAGCTGAAGCACCGTCTTGGCGGCGGTGTTCTTGAGCGCCTGGGCGTCGGTATTGGCGCAGATGAAATCCACACCTTCGATATCAGCGGCCACCATGTGCTGCACGGCGTTACCGCCGCCACCACCAACCCCGATGACCTTGATCACTGCGTTCTGGCTGAACGAATCCATGAGTTCAAACATGGCACTGCCTCCGTCTCGATATGTTCCGCAACGCACGCTGGCGATTACGGACCCGACCCGTCGTCATCAGAAATTCCCCTGGAACCAGCTCTTCATCCGATCCCACAGGGCACTGAACCCTTCGCTTTTCTCGTAATCCACCGTCACCGGCCGCCCACGGCCGCCCGCGCCGAAGTTCAGCAGGCCGACGCCGGTGGCATAGACCGGATTGCGAACCACATCCGACAACCCGGTGACGTTCTGCGGCACGCCCAGGCGCACCGGCATGTGAAAGACTTCTTCGGCCAACTCGATGGCGCCTTCCATCTTCGAGCTGCCGCCCGTGATCACCACGCCGGCGGCAATCAGGTCCTCGAACCCGCTGCGCCGCAGTTCCTGGTGCACGAGATTCATCAGCTCCTCGTAGCGGGGCTCCACCACCTCGGCCAGGGTCTGGCGAGACAGCCGCCGCGCCGGCCTGTCCCCCACCGAGGGGACCTCGATGGTCTCCTCTGCCCCGGCCAGCTGGGAGAGTGCGCAGGCGTACTTCACCTTGATCTCCTCGGCGTGCTGGGTGGGCGTGCGCAGGGCAACGGCGATGTCGTTGGTGACCTGGTCGCCGGCGATGGGGATAACTGCCGTGTGGCGGATGGCCCCGTCCGTGAACAAGGCGATGTCGGTAGTGCCGCCGCCGATGTCCACCAGGCACACGCCCAGTTCCTTTTCGTCGTCGGTGAGCACGGCGTGGGCCGAGGCGAGCTGCTCCAGGATCACGTCATCGACTTCCAGGCCGCAGCGGCGGATGCACTTGACAATGTTCTGGGCCGCACTGACCGCACCGGTGACCATGTGCACCTTGGCTTCAAGACGCACGCCGGACATGCCGATGGGCTCGCGGATGCCCTCCTGGCTGTCGATGATGAATTCCTGCGGCAGGATATGGAGGATCTTCTGGTCCGCGGGAATGGCCACGGCGCGGGCCGCGTCGATCACCCGGTCCAGATCGGCCTGCCCCACCTCCTTGTCCTTGATCGCCACGATGCCGTGGGAGTTCAGGCTCTTCACGTGACTGCCGGCAATGCCCACGTACACGGAGTGGATCTGGCAGCCGGCCATCAGCTCCGCCTCCTCCACGGCCCGCTGAATGGACTGGACGGTGGATTCGATATTCACCACCACGCCCTTCTTCAGCCCCCGGGACGGATGCGAGCCGATGCCACTGATCTCCACCTGCCCGCCGGGCCCCACTTCACCGACGATGGCCACCACCTTGGACGTTCCGATGTCCAGGCCGACCAGCAGGCTTTGTTCCGTCTTCTTCGTCATGTCGCGTCCTCGTTGTCAGTTGGGCGCGTTGTTTTCGTCATCACGCCAGCGCACGCTGAAGCCGTTGGGGTAGCGCAGGTCAGCCCGCGCCAGTTCCCGCTCCTGCTCCCGCACCAGCCCCGGGTAAGCCGTCACGAAGCGTTGCAGGCGCATCTGGATGTCCTCGCGACCGAGGCGGATGCGGGCACCGGTATCGAGTTCCGCAGTCCACGACTCCCGCGCATCCACGGCCAGGCCGGCGACCTGAAACCCGATGCGGTCCATGGCGTGCCCGAGCTCCACGAACCGTTCGGCGACGTCGGCGGCGTGTTCGTCCGGCCCGGCCAGGTCGGGCAGATCCGACGGCCAGGTGTCGGGGTCAGCAGCGAAGACATCCCCGGCGGTACTGAGGAGCGCCTCTCCGTTCCAGACCGCCACCGCCTCGTGCTCGCGGATCTGTACCCGCAGCTGCCCCGGCCAGACACGACGGACGGCGGCCGTCTCCACCCAGGGCAACTCTTCCAGGGCGCCGCGGATGGCGCCGATATCCAGCCCCCAGAACCCGTCGTCCAGGTGGTCGTCCAGGGCCTCACGCAGGTCACTTTCACGCACGTGCTCCAGCCGACTGTCGAAGTGCACCGCCTCGAGCGGGAAGTTGTCCGGGGCCATGAGCCACGCGACACCCCAGACCGTCCCGGCGACCACGCCGACGCCGACGGACGCCACCGCACCGTGGCGCAGCCAGCGCCCCGCGGCGGCCCAGCGGGCGGCGCGCACGGCGGGATCCACCCGATGTGGCTGCCGGGCGCGGGCCCCGCGTTGGCTGGCACGCCGGTTCACCGGGCCTCCTCGCTGGTCAGAAGGATGCGCCAGACCAGCTCATCGAACGTCAGACCGGCCGCCGCCCCGGCCATCGGGACCAGGGAATGGTCCGTCATGCCCGGAATGGTGTTCACCTCCAGCAGCCAGAAATCCCCGCGGGCGTCGCGCATGACGTCCACACGCCCCCAACCGGAGCCGCCCAGGGTGCGAAACGCCTCCACGGCCAGGCTATTGAGTTGCTCCAGCGCATCGGGTTCGAGTCCGCACGGGCAGTGGTAGCGGGTGTCGTCGGCTTCGTACTTGGCGGCGAAGTCGTAGAAGGTACGCGGCGTCTCCAGGCGAATGGCCGGCAACACCTGGTCTCCCAGCAGAGAGACCGTGTACTCCTCGCCGGTAATCCAGCACTCGGCAAGGATGTCACTGTCGAACCGCGCCGCCTCGTCGCGGGCTGCCGCCAGGGCATCGGTGCTGGTCACGCGTGTCATGCCGATGCTGGAGCCCTCGCGGGCAGGCTTGACGATCAGCGGCAGCCCCAGGGCCTCGACCACGTCATCGAGGCGGGTGTCCGGGCGCAGCTCCATGTAGGCGGGGGTCGGCAGGCCAGCGCCGCGCCACACCTGCTTGCTGCGCAGCTTGTCCATGGCCAGCGCCGAGCCCAGCACCCCGCTGCCGGTGTAGGGCAGCCCCAGGAGTTCCAGCCCGGCCTGAACGACGCCGTCCTCGCCACCCCGGCCGTGCAGGGCGATGAACACCCGGTCATAGCCTCCCCGCTCCAGCACCTGAATCACGTCGCGACCGGCGTCCACGGCGTGGGCGTCGACACCACGCTCCAGCAACGCCGTCATGACCTCCTTGCCGCTGCGCAGGGAGATCTCCCGCTCGGCGGACCAGCCGCCCAGCAGAACGGCGACCCGGCCGAGTTCATGTGGCTGCTTGCCAGCAACGTCCGTCATACAGACTCTCCTGCCGGTTCGCCGGCGATACGGAACTCCGGCTCCAGGATGACGCCAGTGCACTCCCGCACCCGGTCGCGCACATCGAAGGCCAGGGCCTCGATGTCAGCCGCGGTGGCGCCACCCTCGTTGAGAATGAAATTGGCGTGCTTCTCGGAGACCACGGCGCCGCCGCGGCGCAGCCCCTTGAGTGCGCAGCTCTCGATCAGTCGCGCGGCATGGTCTCCCTCGGGGTTGCGGAACACCGAGCCGCAGCTGGCCTTGCCCATGGGCTGGGTGGCCGCGCGTCGCGCCAGGAGCTCGCGGATGCGGGTCATGGCGGCGTCACCGTCGCCGGCACGCAGCGCCAGGCGGCAGCCCACGTACCACTCCTCTGCCGGCGGCTCCACGCTGCGGTAGCCGACGCGGTAGTCCGCCGGCGCCCGTTCGCGGATCACGCCATCCCGGGCCACGGTTTCCACTGCCTCCACCACGTCCCAGGTTTCGCCACCGAAGGCGCCCGCGTTCATGGCCAGGGCACCGCCCATGGTTCCGGGGATGCCCGCGAAGAACTCGGCATCCACCAGGCCGTGACGGGCACTGAAGCGCGCCACCTTGGCGCAGGCCACACCGGCATCGGCGTGCACGCGGCAGTCGGGCAGACTCTCGAGACGGTCAAGACGGCCCTGCAGGTAGATGACCGTGCCGCGGATGCCGCCGTCACGGACCAGCAGGTTGCTCCCCAGGCCACACCAGAACAGCGGCTCGTCGTCGGGCAGCCAGCGCAGGAACATGGCCAGATCGTCACGGTCCGCCGGCCGGTAGAAACGGTCCGCGGGCCCGCCAACGCGCCAGGTCGTGTGACGCGCCATCGGCTCGTCACGGCGCAGCTCGCCACGCAGCTCCGGGTTGATACGCTCAGCGGCCATCATGCCTGCCCTCCTTCTGCCAGGTGCGCCTGCAACCGGGCCGCCGCGCTGCCGATACTGCCGGCGCCGAGGGTGAGGAGGATGTCGCCGTCGGCGAGCACACCCGGCAGCGTGCTCACCAGCTCGTCGATGCTTTCCACGAACACCGGGTTGACCCGCCCGCGGGCGCGAATCGCCGCGCACAGGGCACGCCCGTCGGCGCCGGGAAGCGGCTCTTCCCCGGCACCATAGACCTCGCTGACCAGCAGCGTGTCGACGTCGGCGAGCACGCGTGCGAAGTCGTCGAACAGGTCGCGGGTGCGGCTGTAGCGGTGGGGCTGGAAGGCCACCACCAGGCGGCGCTCCGGCCAGCCGGCGCGCACCGCTTCAAGCACGGCACGGATCTCGCTGGGGTGGTGACCGTAGTCGTCCACCACCAGGGCGCAGCCGCCGTCCGTAAGGGTGAACTCGCCGTAACTCTGGAACCGCCGGCCGATCCCCTGGAATTCGGCCAGGGCACGGCGGATGGCGTCGCGATCCACACCCAGCTCATCGGCAATGGCGATGGCCGCAAGCGCATTGAGGACGTTGTGGCGACCGGGCAGGTTGAGCGTGATCTCCAGGGGCTCCCGGTCGCCGTTGATGCGCACGCTGAACTCCGTGCATGCGCCGCGCTGGCGGAGGTTGACGGCCCGGACGTCCGCCGCCGAATCAATGCCATAGGTCCGCACCGGGCGGGTGACCTCCGGCAGCAGTCCTGCAACCTCCGGATCATCCAGGCAGAGCACCGCCAGGCCGTAGAACGGGATGTGGTGGAGGAACTCCAGGAACGTGCCGCGCAGGCGCCGGAACTCGCCGCCGTAGGTGCCCAGGTGATCGGCGTCGATGTTGGTCACCACCGCGATCATCGGCTGCAGGTAGAGGAACGAGGCGTCACTCTCGTCGGCCTCGGCCACAAGGAACTGGCTCTCGCCCAGGCGCGCGTTGGCACCGGCGCTGGTGAGCCGGCCGCCGATGACGAACGTCGGATCCAGCCCGCCCTCCGCCAGCACGCTGGCGACCAGGCTGGTGGTGGTGGTTTTGCCATGGGTCCCCGCGACAGCGACCCCGTAGCGGAAACGCATGAGTTCGGCGAGCATTTCTGCCCGCGGCACTACCGGAATGCGCGCATCGCGCGCGGCCTGCACTTCCGGGTTGTCCGCGTCCACCGCGGTGGAGACCACCACCGCATCCGCGCGTGCAACGTTCCCGGGGGCATGGCCGAGCCGGATCGTGGCGCCAAGGTCGCGCAATCTGGCAGTCACCGGGTTGTCCTTCAAGTCACTGCCGGAAACGCGAAAGCCGAGATTCAGTAGCACCTCGGCGATCCCGCTCATGCCGGCGCCGCCGATACCGACGAAGTGAATGCGCTGCACCCGGCCCAGACTCCCTGGCTGAGTGTGATCCCAGGACTGCATCTTCTGGCCCTCGCTCATAAGGCCACCTCCAGGCAACACTCGGCCACGGTTTCCGCCGCATCTGGTCGGGCAACAGCGCGTGCAGCCCGGGCCATGTCCTGCAACCGGCTCCGATCCGCCATCAGCCCGCGCAACTCGTCACTCAGGCGCTCGGCGGTCAGCTCGGGCTGCGGCACCAGCACCGCCGCACCGGCATCCACGAGCTGGCGGGCATTGGCTGTTTGATGGTCGTCCACGGCATGGGGCAGCGGCACCAGCACGGCAGGCACGCCGGCAATGGCCAGTTCACTGACGGTCAATGCGCCGGCGCGACAGATGACCAGATCGGCCCAGGCATAGGCGGCGGCCATGTCGGTAATGAACGCCGTCACTTCTGCTTCGACACCGGTCCCGGCGTACGCTTGTCGAGCCACCTCGATGGTGCGCTCCCCTGCCTGATGGCAAACCTCGGGCCGCTCGTTCTCCGGCAGCAGCGCCAGGGCACCGGCCACCGTATCGTTCAGGGCCAGGGCTCCAAGACTGCCGCCCAGGATCAAAAGACGGCAGCGCCCCTCCCGCTGCGGCCGCCGCTGCGGGGGTTGCAGGCGGAGAATCTCGCCGCGCACCGGGTTGCCGGTCACCTGCGACCGGCGACCGGGGAACACATCCGGGAACCCTGCCAACACCCGGCACGCAAGCCGGGCCAGGAGGCGATTGGTGAGACCGGCGCGAGCATTCTGTTCATGGATCACGAGCGGGTAGCGCAGCAGCCAGGCCGCCAGGCCACCGGGGCCCGCCACGTAGCCGCCCATGCCCAGCACCGTGCGCGGCCGTTGCCGGCGCATGGCCCCGGCGGCCTGCAGAGTGGCCCGCAGAACCCGTGCAGGCGCCATGAGCCAGCCCACGGCACCCTTGCCCCGCAGCCCGCGCACCGTCAGCCACTCCACGGCCACTCCCGCCTCCGGCACCACACGGGCCTCCAGACCGTCCCGGGTACCAAGCCAGACCACCGGTACGCCGCGGGCACGGAGCGCATCCGCCACCGCCAGGGCGGGGAAGACGTGACCGCCGGTGCCGCCGGCCATGATCAGCACGGGTGCCTCGGTGTCGCTCCGGCGACTCATACCGCCCTCCTTCGCACAGTCCCTTGCGCCGCCATACGGCGTTCGTAATCCACACGTAACACCACCGCCAGGGCAATACCGGTCGTCAGCAGGCTGCTTCCGCCGTAGCTCATGAGCGGCAGGGTCAATCCCTTGGTGGGGAGGAGGCCCATGGTGACGCCGATGTTGATGAAGCTCTGCAGGCCGAGCCAGAAGCCCACGGCCAGGCTGACGTAGCCACCGAAATGATGATTCGCCCGCAGCGCGGCCATGCCGATCGCCAGCACCCGCCATACGATCCAGCTGTAGAGGGCGATGATCACCAGTACGCCGATCAGGCCCGTCTCCTCTGCCAGCACGGCGAACATGAAATCCGTGTGTGCTTCCGGCAGATAGAAGAGTTTCTGCACGCTGGCACCGAGCCCGACGCCAAACCACTCGCCGCGGCCGATGGCAATCAGCGACTGGGTCAGCTGGAAGCCGGTATTGAACGGATCGGCCCAGGGATCGACGAACGCCGTCAGACGCATGATCCGGTAGGGCGAGGTGACAATCAGCATCCACGCCAGCCCGCCAGCACCGGCCACCAGCGCCGCGAACCGCCACAACGGAACACCGGCAAGAAACAGCAATGCGAGACCGGTGACCCCGAGCACCAGGGCGCCGCCGAAATCCGGTTGCATGAGCAACAGCAGGCCGCTGAGGCCAAGCAGCGCGATCGGGATCAGGAATCCCTGCATGGACCCGCGCACGCGATCGCCGCGACGCACCATGTAAGCGGCCAGGTAGAACAGCACGCCGAACTTGGCCACCTCGGCCACCTGCAGGTGGAAGATGCCCACCGGGATCCACCGGGTGGCGCCGTTGACCTCACGCCCCACTCCGGGCACCAGAACCAGCATCAGCAACAGGAAGGCAAGCAGCAACAGCAGGCCGCTGGCCTGGTACCACCCATGCACCGGTACCTGCAGGACCAGCCAGACTGCCGCCAGGGTCATCCCCAGGAACAGCAGCTGCCGCTGCAGGAAATAGAAGGGGGAGCCGAACTGGCTCTCCGCCAGGGACATTGATGCCGACGTGAGCATGACCAGCCCGATCACCAGCGTCGCCGCCAGGGCGTAGATCAGCCGCTGATCCAGGTTCGGCCACAGGGCGCTGGCACGACGGGCCTCGACGGCGGCGGCGTTGAGTACGCGCACGCTCATGACGTCAGCCTCCCTACCGCCGCCGCGAAGGCATCCCCCCGCGCCTCGTAGCCAGCGTACTGATCAAAGCTGGCACAGGCCGGGGACAGGAGCACGGTATCCCCGACCTGCGCCACCTCGCACGCCCGTGCCACCGCATCATCCATGTCGCGGGCACGAACCTGGTGCACCCGGTCTCCCAGCACGCGGGCCAGCACCGGGGCGTCCTCGCCGATGAGCACCACGGCGCGCGCCTTGCGCGCCAGGGGCTCGACCAGCGGGGTGAAATCGGCGCCCTTGCCCTGGCCACCGGCGATGAGCACCAGCGGGCCGGGAAGTCCGTCGACGGCGGCCAGGGCCGCGCCGACGTTGGTCGCCTTGGAGTCGTTGATCCAGCGCAGGCCGGCATGGTCGCCGAGCCATTGCATCCGGTGCGGCAGCCCGGTGAAGCGCTGCAGCACCCGCAGGCACGCATCCGAGGGCAGACCCACGGATTCGGCCAGGGCCAGGGCCGCCATGGCATTCAGGTGGTTGTGCCGTCCCTGCAGTGCAAGCGCGTCCAACGGCAACAGGCAATCGCGGTCCCGGGCCAGCCAGTCGCGGCCTGCACGGCGGATGATGCCGTAGCCATCCGGTGACGGCGCGGCCATGCCGAAGGGACGCACGGCCCTGTCGTGTCGGGCCATGGCCGCAACCCGGGGATCATCTCGGTTGATCACCATGACGCCCTCACCGTTGAAGACGGTGGCCTTGATGGCGGCGTAGTTCTCCACGTCGCCGTGGCGGTCCATGTGATCGGCACTGACATTGAGTACCACCGCAGCAGCCGGGCGCAACGAATAGGTGGTCTCCAGCTGGAAGCTGGAGAGTTCCAGCACGTAGAGATCCGGCTCCGGGTCGGTGATCAAATCCAGTGCCGGGGTGCCGAGGTTGCCGCCAACCCCGGCGCACTTGCCCGCCTCGGCCGCCATCTCGCCCACCAGCGTGGTCACGGTGCTCTTACCGTTGGAGCCGGTAATGGCGACCACCGGGGCGCGGGCGTGACGGGCGAACAGTTCGATCTCACTGATTACCGGAACGCCGCAGAGCCGGGCCTGACGCAGCGCCGGCTCGTCCAGCGGAACCCCGGGGCTGACCACGATCTCGTCGGCGTCCGCCAGCAACGCGGCGTCGAAGCCACCCAGGCGCATATCGAGACCGGCACCCAGGTCGTGCAAGGCGCTTGCCCCCGGCGGCTTCACCCGACTGTCTGTCACGGCCACGGCAACGCCACGCCGGTGCAGGAAGCGCACGCAGGCCTCCCCGGTCTGCCCGAGACCGACCACCACCGTTGCTTTCGCGTTTGTCGCCATGACTGTCTGCATTTACCTGATCTTCAGGGACGCGAGTCCGATAAGCACCAGAATCACGGTGATGATCCAGAAACGGACGATCACCCGCGGCTCCGGCCAACCCTTGAGCTCGAAATGGTGATGCAGGGGCGCCATGCGGAAGACCCGCCGGCCCGTGAGCTTGTAGGACGCCACCTGCAACATCACCGACACGGTCTCCATCACGAAAACACCGGCCATGATGAACAACACCAGCTCCTGGCGCGTGACCACGGCCACGACGCCCAGCGCGGCTCCCAGCGCCAGAGCGCCGACGTCACCCATGAACACCTGGGCGGGATAGGCGTTGAACCACAGGAACCCGAGGCCGGCACCCACCAGGGCGCCGCAGAAGATCACCACCTCCCCGACACCGGGGACGAACGGAATGCCAAGGTAGTCGGCGAACTGGAAGTGACCGGAGGCGTAGGCAAACACGCCCAGCGCGCCGCCCACCAACACGGCCGGGTTGATGGCGAGCCCGTCCAGACCATCAGTGAGATTGACTGCGTTGCTGGCACCCACGATCACCAGGTAGGCCAGGGGAATGAACAGCACCCCCAGTTGCCAGCTCACATCCTTGAGAAACGGCAGGATCAGGGTGGTCTCGACACTGTTCTGGGCGGTCACGAACAGCACGGTGGCCGCGGCCAGGCCCACCACGGACTGCCAGAAGTACTTGTATCGCGCCGCGAGACCGCGGCTGTTGCCGTAGCGCAGCTTGAAGTAGTCATCCACGCCACCGATCACCCCGAAGGCCAGCGTGGTCAGCAGGACCACCCAGATGTAGCGGTTGCTCAGGTCAGCCCACAGCAGCGTCGCCGTGGCGATGGCCACCAGAATCATCGCCCCGCCCATGGTGGGCGTGCCTGCCTTGGACAGGTGGGACTGGGGGCCATCGTCCCGCACCTGCTGGCCGATCTGGTGGCGGGTCAGGCGGCGAATGACCAGCGGTCCCACCATGAACGACATCACCAGCGCCGTGAGCACACCGAGGATGGCGCGCAGCGTGATGTACTGGAACACGCGGAATCCGCTATGAAACTCTTCCAGGAATGCCGCCAGGTGAAACAGCATGTCAGCGTTCTCCTCCGGCCGCGTCCCCGGCCTCCAGCGCAGCCACCACGCGCTCCATCCCCATGCTGCGGGAACCCTTGACCAGCACCGTGACCTCCGCGCTCACGCTGCCGCACAGGGCCTTGATCAGGGCGTCGTGATCGTCGAAGTGCTCGGCATCTGCACCGAAGGCGGCAGTGGCCGCGGCGCTCAGTGGGCCGACAGCGAACAGCCGCTGCACACCGGCCGCCCGCGCCTGCTCGCCGGCCCACGCGTGCAGGGCAGCACCCTCATCCCCGAGCTCGCCCATATCCCCGAGCACCAGCCACGGCGTACCGGGCTCAGCGACGAGCACCTCGAGCCCTGCCGCCAGCGAGGCGGGATTGGCGTTATAGGTGTCGTCGAGGACGGCGCAGCCCGCGGCCCCATGACGACGGCTCAACCGACCTGCCGCAGGGGTGAACCCTTCCAGTCCCTGGCGAATGGCAGCCGCCGGCGCCTCCAGCGCCGTCGCGGCGGCGGCGGCCGCCAGCGCGTTCAGGAGGTTGTGGCGCCCCGGGACGGGCATGCGCACGTGGATTGTTTCAGTGGGCAGGACCATCCGCACCGGCTCACCGGACGGCGCCAGCTGTGCGCTCACGGTAGCCGGGGCGTCGATGCCGAAATCGACGACCCGGCGCCTGCCGGCGAGTTCGCGCCAGAGTCCTGAGTAGGGGTCATCCGCGTTGATCACGGCCGCACCATGCATCGGCAACCCCTGAAACATCTCGCCCTTGCCACGCGCGACACCGTCGAGGCTGCCGAAGCCCTCCAGGTGAGAGGGCCCGGCATTGGTGACCACGCCCACATCCGGCTCGGCGATGGCAACCAACTCGGCGATCTCGCCACCGTGATTGGCGCCCATCTCCACGACCCCGAATCCGTCCTCCTGAGCCAGGTGGAACAGGGTCAAGGGCACGCCGATGTCGTTGTTCAGATTGCCCCGGGTCATCAGGGTCGGGGCGACGCGCTGCATGATCGCACCCAGCATCTCCTTGACGGTGGTCTTGCCGTTGCTGCCGGTAATCGCGGCGATCCGCGCACTGCAGCGCCGGCGCCAGAACCGGGCCAGCGCCCCCAGGGCACGCCGGGTGTCGTCGACCACCAGGGCCGGACCGGTGATGGCCTCGGCGCGACGCACCAGCACCGCGGCGGCACCGCGACCCAGCGCATCGGCGACAAAAGCGTGGCCATCGAAACGCTCACCCTCCAGGGCGACGAACAGCTGGCCAGGCTGCACGGCCCGGCTGTCGGTGCTGACCCCCTGAAAAGCAACCGAGGGCCCGCTCAGGCGCGCCCCCAGTGGTGCAACCAGGTCCTCGAGATGCAGGCGGATCATGGCTCACCCCCCGCCTGCAGGCGCTGGACGACCTCGCGGTCACTGAATCGATGGCGGCCACTGGCGGTGACCTGATCGGTCTCGTGGCCCTTGCCCGCGACCAGCACCACGTCATCGGCGGCGGCCCGGGTCAGCGCGGTGGCGATGGCCTCGGCACGGTCGCGGATAATCCACGCCCGGTCGGGCTGTCGCAAGCCGTCGCGGATCGCCGACACGATGGCCTCCGGATCCTCGCCGCGGGGGTTGTCATCGGTGATGACGACCTGATCGGCCAGCCCTTCGGCGGCCTGGGCCATCAGCGGCCGTTTACCGGTGTCACGCTCGCCGCCGCAACCGAACACGCACCACAGGCGGCCCCGGGTGTGCTCGCGGAGCGCCGCGAGGGCAGCCCGAAGGGCGCCAGCGGTATGGGCGTAGTCCACCACCGCCAGGGGCTGCCCGGGGGCGGAGAACGGCTCCATGCGCCCAGGAACGGGGCGCAGCTGCCGCAGGCGTGCGGCAATGTCCTCGGTGCTGAATCCATGGCCATGCAACACGCCAATGACGGCCAGCAGATTGGCGGCATTGAACCGGCCGAGCAGAGGCACGCTCATATCCAGGGCACCATCGGGGGTGATGACCCCCATGGCAAGACCTTCGGCCCGCGTCCGCAGCGACGTGCACATGATCTCCACATCGGCGCTCGCATCCAGGCTGTAGGAGAGCAACTGCACGGTGGTGCCCCGCAGCGCCCGACGCAGGCGCAGCCCCAGGGCATCGTCCTGGTTCAGCACCGCCAGACGCAGATCGCCCCCCTGGAAAAGCCGCATCTTGGCCCGGGCATACGCTTCCGGCGTACCGTGGTAATCCAGATGGTCACGACCAAGATTGGTCAGCACGGCGGTGTGGAAACCAATGCCGGCAACCCGTTCCTGCATTAGTGCGTGCGACGAAGCCTCCATGACCACTGACCGGGCGCCACCGCTGACCATCTCGCTCAGGAGTTCGTGCAGCATGGCGGCGTCAGGGGTGGTCATCCCGGTGTCGGTCAGGGTATCCGGGAACCCGGCCCCGAGAGTGCCGACCAGGCCGCACCGGGAGCCGGGCTCGTCGAGGGCGTCCGCCAGGAAGCGCGTGACCGATGTCTTGCCGTCGGTGCCGGTGACGCCGACGCAACGCAGCGCAGCAGCCGGCTGCCCGTACACCCGGGCAGCCAGTTCCCCGACCCAGCCGGCAAGCCCGGGGACCGCGACCAGCGGCACGCCGGCTGCCTCACATGCCGCACGGGCGGCAGGCAGTTCGTCGGCACCCACCGGTTCGTAAAGCACTACTGCAGCCCCGGCGGCGAGTGCAGCCGGCACATGCGCCAGGCCGTGCTGCCGGGTTCCCGCCAGGGCCACGAAGGCCCCGCCAGGGATCACACGGCGGCTGTCCAGTGCCAGCCCTGCCACGCGCACCGTCGAGGCCTCGCCGGGAACGATCTCCCGGAGCAGCGTGGCCAGGGGCGTGCCGGCGGACTGTTTCAGGGCCGCACTCACCGGAACTCCTCCCCCATGGCGGTCAGCGAACCGGGCGACGGCGGCGGATCGAGGCCATCCGGTGATACATTAAGCAACCGCAGCGCGCCCCCCATGACGTCAGCGAATACCGGCGCTGCCACCTGACCGCCGTAATAGGCCTCACCCCGCGGCTCATCCAGCATGACGGTGAGCACGAGGCGGGGGTTGCTGGCCGGTGCCATGCCCGTGAACCAGGCAACGTAGCGGTCCTCGGCGTAGCCGCCGGCCACGGACTTGTGCACGGTGCCCGTCTTGCCGGCGACCCGGTAAGCGGGGATCTGCGCGCGTGTGGCGGTGCCACCGGCAACGGTGGACTGCTCCAGCATGCCGCGCACGGCCGCTGCGGCCTCCGGGCTCATGACGCGTTCCCGCTCCTCCGCTTCGTCGATGCGCAGAAACGAGGGCATGGGCATGGTGCCGTCACCGGCGATGGCGGCGTAGGCGCGGGTCAGCTGCAAGGGGGTTGCGGACAGACCGTAGCCGAAGGCCAGCGTCGCCTGCTCAATCTCGCTGCGGGGCGGCATATCAGCAATGCGGCCGGACACCTCTCCCGGGAATCCGGCACCGGTACGCTGACCGAAGCCGGCTCGGCCCAGCATCCGCCACAATTCGCCGTTCTCGAGATCAAGCGCGAGCTTGGCCGCACCGATATTGCTGGATTTGGTCAGCACCTCGGCCACGCTGATGCTTCCGTAATCGCGCAGATCCCGGACACGATGACCACCCACACGGATGACACCCGGGCCGGTATCGATCTCCTTGTCGGGCGTTGCCGTGCCGGCATCCAGGGCCGCCGCAACGGTGAAGGGCTTGATCGTCGAGCCAGGCTCCCAGGCGTGCACCAGGGCGCTGTTGCGGGAGCTGCCCGCTTCCATGGCCGCACGGTTGTTGGGATTGAATGCCGGCTGGTTGGCCATGGCCAGGATCTCGCCGGTGTGCTGATCCATTAGCACCAGCGAACCGCCGGCGGCATCATGCGTATTCACCGCCGCCTTGAGCTCCCGGTAGGCGAGGTACTGCAGGCGCCGGTCAATGCTCAGCTCCAGATCCCGCCCGGCCCGGGGCTCGCGCAACTGTTCCACGTCATCGATGATGCGCCCGCGCCGGTCCTGGACCACGCGTTTGCGTCCGGATTCGCCACGCAACCAGCTCTCGTAGGCGAGCTCGAGC
>SLMR01000222.1 GCA_007133445.1 Aquisalimonas sp.
AGGCAAGAGTGCGCTCCGCTCATGAATAAACCCTTCCGGATGCATTCCCAGTACCAGCCCGCCGGCGATCAGCCGCAGGCCATCAGCGAACTCGTGGAAGGCATCAACGACGGGCTGTATCACCAGACCCTTCTGGGCGTCACCGGCTCCGGCAAGACCTTCACCATGGCCAACATCGTCCAGGAACTGCAGCGCCCGGCGATCGTCATGGCGCCGAACAAGACCCTGGCGGCGCAGCTCTATGGCGAGATGCGGGAGTTCTTCCCGGAGAACGCCGTGGAGTACTTCGTCTCCTACTACGACTACTACCAGCCCGAGGCCTACGTGCCGTCCTCGGACACCTTCATCGAGAAGGATGCCTCGGTGAACGACCACATCGAGCAGATGCGGCTGTCGGCCACCAAGGCCATCATCGAACGGCGCGATACCATCATCGTCGCGTCCGTGTCCTGCATCTACGGTCTGGGCGATCCCCAGTCCTACCTGAGCATGGTGCTGCACCTGGTGCGCGGGGACGTGGTGGACCAGCGCCAGATCATGCGCCGCCTCGCGGAGCTCCAGTACACCCGCAACGACACCGAGCTGCGGCGCGGCACGTACCGGGTCCGGGGCGAAGTGATCGACGTATTCCCGGCAGAGTCGGAATCCGAGGCCGTGCGCGTGGAGCTGTTCGACGACGAGGTGGAACAGCTCAGCTGGTTCGACCCCCTCACCGGCGACGTGCTGCGCAAGGTGCCGCGGGTGACCGTCTACCCGAAGACGCACTACGTTACCCCGCGCAAGACCATTGTCGACGCCATCGAGGAGATCAAGGAGGAGCTGCGCGAGCGGTTGGAAGAGCTGCGCGCCAACGACAAGCTGCTGGAGGCGCAGCGGTTGGAGCAGCGCACCCGCTTCGACATCGAGATGATGCAGGAGCTTGGTTACTGCAACGGCATCGAGAACTACTCCCGGTACCTCTCCGGGCGCAAGGCCGGCGAGCCGCCACCCACGCTGTTCGACTACCTGCCGTCGGACTGCCTCCTGTTCATCGACGAATCCCACGTCACCGTGCCGCAGATCGGTGGCATGTACCGGGGTGACCGGGCGCGCAAGCAGACGCTGGTGGAGTACGGCTTCCGCCTGCCATCGGCCCTGGACAACCGCCCGCTGCGGTTCGACGAATGGGAGCGTCTTGCGCCGCAGATGGTGTTCGTGTCCGCCACCCCCGGGCCCTACGAGGAGCAGCACGCCGCCAGGGTGGTGGACCAGGTGGTGCGGCCCACGGGGCTGGTGGATCCGCAGGTCCACGTACGCCCGGCTTCCACCCAGGTGGATGACCTGCTCAGTGAAGTGAGCGAACGCGCCGCCCGCGGCGAGCGCACCCTGGTGACCACGCTCACCAAGCGCATGGCCGAGGATCTCACCGAGTACCTCACCGAGAACGGCAACAAGGTCCGCTACCTGCACTCGGACATCGATACCGTGGAGCGCATGGAGATCATCCGCGACCTGCGTCTGGGCACCTTCGACGTGCTGGTGGGCATCAACCTGCTGCGCGAGGGGCTGGACATCCCCGAGGTCACCCTGGTGGCCATTCTGGATGCGGACAAGGAAGGCTTCCTGCGCTCGGCCCGCTCGCTGATCCAGACCATCGGCCGCGCTGCACGCAACGTGGACGGCACCGCCATCCTCTACGCCGACCAGGTCACCGATTCCATGCGCGCGGCCATGGACGAAACCGAACGGCGCCGCGCCCGGCAGATCGCTCACAACGAGGCCCAAGGCATCACGCCGCAGACCATCCGCAAGGCCGTGGCGGACGTCATGGAAAGCGGTGGTGCCGGTGTGCCTGGGCGCTCGGATGAGGCCGCCAAAGTGGCCGAGGAAGCCGCCCGCTACGCTGATCTCACGCCGGCCCAGGCGGTGAAGCGGATCAAGGAGCTCGAGCAGAAGATGTACGCCCACGCCCGCGATCTGGAGTTCGAGGAAGCCGGCCGGGTGCGTGACGAGATCCGTCGGCTGGAGGCCTACGCCCTGGAGCGCCCGGACGTGAAGGCGGACCCGGCGTGAGCCGGGCCCGCGGCGCCGTTACCCCGCGAGTTCCCTGCCGAAGCGTATATAGTCATCCAGCGTCTCCGGGTTGGCGCAGGCGTCCCGGCTCACGGCTTTCTCCTCCGGATATCCCAGCAGAAGTTTCTTCACCGGTACCTCCATCTTCTTGCCGCTGAGCGTTCGCGGGATGCCGTCCACGGCAATGATGGCGTCCGGCACGTGGCGGGGTGAGAGATCCCTGCGCACCTTGTCGCGGATCTGCTTGTCCAGGGCCTCGTCCAGTGTCGCGCCGTCGCTCAGCACCACGAACAGCGGCATGTAGAGCTGGCCGCCGCCGCGCTCCACATTCACCACCAGACTGTCCTGGATGGCGTCCAGATCCTCCACCACCCGGTAGATCTCGGCGGTGCCCATGCGCACGCCGTAACGGTTCAGGGTGGAGTCCGAGCGGCCGTAGATGATGCAGCTCCCGCGCGAGGTGATCTTGATGAAATCCCCGTGGCGCCAGACGCCGGGGAACATGTCGAAGTAGCTGTCCCGGTAGCGGCTGCCGTCATCGTCGCCCCAGAAGAACAGTGGCATGGACGGCATGGGGCGGGTGATGACCATCTCGCCGACTTCGTCGATCAGCGGCTTGCCGTTGTCATCCCAGCTCTCGACGCTGGCGCCCAGCAGCCGTGCCTGGATCTCCCCGGCGCGCACCGGCAGGGTGGGCACGCCGCCCACGAAACCCGCGCAGACGTCCGTGCCCCCGCTGCTGGAGGCGAGGTGCACGTCCGGGTTCACCTGCTCGTACACCCACTTGAAGCCTTCCGGCGGCAGGGGCGAGCCGGTGGCGCCCATGCCCTTGATGTGGCCGAGATCGTAGTGGGCGCCCGGCGTGCGGCCTGCCTTCATGCACGAGGTGAGAAACGCAGCGCTGATGCCCATCTGGTTGATGCGCGCCTCCTCGCACAGCCGCCAGAGGCGGTCCATGTCCGGGTAGCCGGGGTTGCCATCGTAGAGCACCAGGGTGCCGCCGTTGAGCAGCATCCCGGTCAGTGCGTTCCACATCATCCAGCCGGTAGTGGTGAACCAGAAGCAGCGGTCCCCGGGTGAGACGTCACTGTGCAGGTGGCCGGCCAGGGTGTGCTGCACGGTGATGCCGCCGTGGCCGTGGACGATGGCCTTGGGCATGCCGGTGGTGCCGGAGGAGTACAGCACCCACAGGGGGTGGTCGAAGGGCACCGGCTCGAACCGCAGTTCCGCACCCTTGCCACGGGCCAGGCACGCGTCCCAGGTCTCGGCGCGCTGCAGGCGGCCTGGGTCGGCGCCGCGGTCCAGGTAGGGCAGCAGCACCGTGTGCTCCACCGTCGGCAGCTTGTCCTGCAGGTGCCGCACCACCTCCATGCGGTCGAAGGCCTTGCCGTTGTACCGGTAGCCGTCCACCGCCAGCAGCACCTTCGGCTCGATCTGCGAGAAGCGGTCCACCACGCTGGGGGTGCCGAAGTCGGGCGAGCAGGACGACCAGATGGCACCCAGGCTGGCCGTGGCCAGCGCCGCGACGATGGTCTCCGGGATGTTCGGCATGTACGCGACCACTCGGTCGCCCTTGCCGACGCCCAGCTGCCGCAGCGCCTCGGTGGCCGCGGCCACCTGCTCCTGCAGCTCGCTCCAGCTCACGCTGCCCAGTTCCTCCCGCACTTCCGAGCAGTGCAGCAGCGCCGGTTTGTCGCCGTCGGCGTGGCGCAGCGCATGTTCGGCCCAGTTCAGCCGGCTGCCGGTGAACCACTGTGCACCGGGCATCTCCCGGGAGGTGAGCACCTGCTGGTAGGGCGTGGCGTTGAAGTCGAAGTACTCCCAGGCGGCCGCCCAGAAGTCCTCCAGGTGTTCCGTGG
>SLMR01000129.1 GCA_007133445.1 Aquisalimonas sp.
GATGGCGTCGATCTGACACTCACCCCGGGCGAACAGCTGGCCGTTGTGGGGCCCAGTGGCGCGGGCAAGAGCTCCCTGGTGGCGATGGTCATCGGTGCCTTGCGACCACAGCGGGGGCATGTGGAGCTGGGTGGGACCAATGTGCAAGCGCTGACGCCGGAGGACGCGGGCCGTCGCGCTGCATGGCTGCCGCAGAGGAGTCTGGTTTTCGATGCCTCCATCGCGGACAACCTGCGCCTGGCTGCACCGGACGCCGATGACGCCGCTCTTTGGCAGACGCTGCACCTCGCTGCCCTGGACGAAATGGTCGCGGCGCTGCCCGATGGCCTCGCCACCCCGGTCGGGGCGACGGGGCGGCCCCTCTCGGGCGGCGAGGCGCGCCGCCTGTGCCTGGCCCGCGCCCTGCTGCAGCCGGCACCCGTCCTGCTCCTGGACGAGCCCACCCGTGGCCTGGACGACACCACGGCCCGCACCGTCCTTGAGCGCGTGAGCGCCGGCTCTACAGATCGGGCGTTGCTGATTGTTACCCACGACCCCGACCTGCTGCCCGCGGCAATCCCCCGCCTCCGCCTGGCCCGGGGACACCTGCAGAGTACCGTTTGATATAATCCGCGCCCGCGAACCCCGCGCGCCATCAGGAGGAGAAACGGTGTCCAGCAGCGCCCCCGACACTCCCGAGTACGTGACTCGCGACCAGGAGATCGTCGAGGATCTCCACTCCGACTACCAGCACATCATCATCGCCCGCGACCCGGACTACGGTTACGTCCTCTATCTGGACGACGACATGCAGATCGCCGAGTCGGACGCCGCCTACCACCACGCGGTTACCGATCCCATTATCCAGGCCGGCCTCATGGGACGCGTGCTGATTCTGGGCGGTGGTGACGGCGGCGTGCTCAAGGCGGCAGTCAGGGCCGGAGCATCCGAGGCAACCCTGGTGGACATCGATGCCAAGGTGGTGGAGCTGGCGCGCGCGTACCTGCCCGGGCTGTGCGAGGACGCCTTCGACGCCCCCAACGCGCGCGTGGTCATCGGCGACGCGTTCGCCTGGCTGGACGGCGCCGCCGGCTATGACGCCATCGTCTACGATCTCACCATGGAGCCGGTGCGGGACAACCAGAGCCAGCTGGAATTCATTGAGGAGATCGTCAGCCGTGCCGCAGCCAGCCTGAAACCGGAAGGCATGCTGACCATGCAGTGCTGCAGCGAGCATCAACCGGCCCTGCGCCAGGCCATCCACCAGGCCCTGACCCGGCACTTCACGGCGGTCTCGGACCATCCCGTCGTGGTGCCCTCCTATCACGAGCGCTGGATCTTCGCCAACGCACGTTATCCACAGAGGCCCTGAAGCAGTACAATCGTCGCCTTCCGGTCCGGATCCCTCCGGCCCCTTCCAGAGAACAGGAGCAACCGCCTTGGACTTCACCGCGCTGCACGCCGCGATCGACGCCCGCTGGCAGGACGAGATCCTACGGGAAATGGAAGGCTTCATTCGTATTCCGGCGAAATCGCCGGCCTTCGACGCCGACTGGGCCGCCAACGGTTACCTGGACGAAGCCGTCGCTCACGCCGAACGCTGGTGCCGGGAGACCGCGCCTGCTGACGCAACCATCGAAGTCATCCGGCTGGAGGGCCGCACGCCCCTGCTGCTGGTGGACATTCCCGGCAACCGCGAGGGCACCATCCTCCTCTACGGCCACCTGGACAAGCAGCCGGAAGTCAGCGGCTGGAGCGACGGACTCGGCCCCTGGAACCCCGTCCTGCGCGACGAGCGCCTTTACGGTCGCGGCAGCGCGGACGACGGCTATGCCGTGTACGCCTCGTTGGCGGCCGTGGCGGCCGTCCACGAACAGGGCCTGCTCCACGGCCGCTGCCTGCTGCTGATCGAGACCTGCGAAGAGAGCGGCAGCTACGACCTGCCCCACTACATTGACCACCTGCGCGAGCGCATCGGCCAGCCGGATCTGCTGCTGTGCCTGGATTCCGGCTGCGGCAACTATGACCAGATGTGGTGCACCACCTCCCTGCGCGGAATGGCCGCGGGGACTCTGCGCGTGGATACGCTGACCCAGGGCGTCCACTCCGGCGATGCCGGCGGCGTGGTGCCCTCCTCGTTCCGCATCATCCGCCAGCTGCTGGAGCGTCTGGAGGATGCCGCTGACGGCCGCATCATTCCGCACGTCTTCAACGCGTCGATTCCCGACGAACGCCGGAACCAGGCCAGGGCTGCGGCGGAGATCGTGGGCCCGACCCTGCGGGACCGGTTTCCGTTTGCCGACGACACCCGCGCCGAGGAACCGGATCTCACGGAACTGGTCCTGAACCGCAGCTGGCGGCCGGCCCTGGAGGTCACCGGTGCGGACGGTCTGCCCCCGATCGCCGATGCCGGCAACGTGCTGCGCCCCACCACGGCCCTGAAGCTGGCCTTGCGGCTGCCGCCCACCGTGGAGGGCAGTGAGGCAACCACCCGGCTGAAGGAGTTGCTGGAGGCGGACCCGCCCCATGGTGCGCGGGTCAGCTTCACCCCGGATCAGGCGGCCACCGGCTGGCATGCACCGCCTCTCAGCCCCTGGCTCGCCGACGCCATGGAGGCAGCCTCCCGGGATACCTTCGGCGCACCGGTCATGTACATGGGTGAAGGCGGGACGATCCCCTTCATGGCACTGCTCAGTGACGCCTTTCCGAAAGCCCAGTTCGTGATCACCGGGGTGCTGGGACCGCAGTCCAACGCCCACGGGCCGGATGAATTCCTGCACGTCCCGACCGCGCGCAAACTCACAAGCTGCGTGGCACGCATCATTGCGGCGCATGGAGCGCAGGCGAACCCGTAGTCAGCCGGCGCTGCCCCGCAGCGACTGAATACTGTTTTTTTATTCAGTATTTTTGCGGCACACTGTGATGACAGCAGACGCACGGTGCTCGCATGCTCAAGGGTCGCGGAACGGATCAAGCCCTGCCGGGGCGATTCGCCCGACAGACGCGGGAAGATGTTGACGATGGCTGGCCTGCGGTACCGGATGCCGAGACGTCGGCACCGGAAACCCGGTGCTCGCCGGAAACCGCGCGCAGCATCATCACCCGGAACCGGTCGCCGGACGTGCCGTTCAGCCAGTCCATCAATCCCTATCGCGGCTGCGAGCACGGGTGCATTTACTGCTTCGCGCGGCCGAGCCACGCCTATCTGGATCTGTCTCCGGGCATCGATTTCGAAACACAGCTCACCGCGAAGACCAACGCGGCGGAGCGCCTGCGTGCGGAGCTGGCACGCCCGGGATACCGTTGCAGCCCTGTTGTCCTCGGCACCAATACGGATCCCTACCAGCCTCTTGAGCGCCATTGGCGGATCACGCGCGAGGTGCTGCAGGTTCTCCATGATTGCCGGCACCCGGTGAGCATCATCACCAAGGGTGCAGGCATCCAGCGCGACCTGGACCTCCTCGGCCCCATGGCCGCGCGGGGACTGGTCTCCGTCATGGTCAGCCTGACGTCCCTGGACGCAGGCCTCAAGCGCCAACTGGAACCCAGGGCGGCCTCCCCGGAGCGACGGTTGAAGACAATTGCGCTATTGCACGAGCAAGCCATCCCGGTGGGCACCCTGATTGCGCCGGTCATTCCGGCCCTCACCGACCACGAACTCGAAGACCTGATCGCAGCCGCCGCTCAGGCGGGTGCGGGCGAAGCCCGCTACGTCCTGCTGCGCCTGCCCTGGGAGGTACGCCCCCTGTTCCGGCAATGGCTTCAGGAACACTATCCCGACCGGGCCGGGCATGTGATGAGCCTGCTGCGGCAGGCGCGCAACGGGCGCGAGAACGATCCCTGTTTCGGCAGCCGCATGCGTGGCACCGGCCCCTTCGCGGAGCTGCTGGAGCAGCGGTTTCGGCGGGCGCTGCGCCGCCACGGCCTGGA
>SLMR01000308.1 GCA_007133445.1 Aquisalimonas sp.
CTCGCGCACGGGTGTCCCGGCGGCAATGCAGTACACGCCCGGCGCCTGCACGTCCCCGGAGACGGACAGGAACTTCAGGCCGGAGTGATCGTCGCGCCCCAGCGCCTGCCAGGCGTCGGCGCCGTCGGCGAGAATGCGCGGGATGAACGCCAGCGTCTCGACGTTGTTCATCAGGGTTGGCCCACCATGGAACCCGGCCTGGGTGGGAAACGGCGGCTTGTTCCGCGGTTCTCCCCGCCGGTCTTCCAGACCTTCCAGCAGCGCCGTCTCCTCACCCATGATATAGCCGCCCGGGGAGATGAACACCTGGATGTCGAAGGCAATGCCAGTGCCCATGACATCAGTACCCAGGACACCGTCGGCGCGGGCCTGATCCACGGCCCTCCGCAGACAGCGCCGGGCCTGTTCGTACTCGTGGCGGAGGTAGATGATGCCCTGCTCGGCGCCGATCACCCAGCCACCGATGATCATCGCTTCGATCACCAGGTGTGGCACCCGCTCCAGCAGCAGGCGGTCCTTGAAGGTGCCCGGCTCGCTCTCGTCGGCATTGCACACCACCGTACGCGGCTGGCCTTCGGCAGCACGGGTAAACCGCCACTTGCGACCGGTGGGGAAACCGGCACCGCCCATGCCCCGCAGTCCGGAGGCTTCGAGGGTCTCGATGACCTGCTCCGGGGTTCGCTCAGCCAGGAGCCGACCCAACACGCCATAGCGCGCGTCGGCTTCCCTGTACGGATCGGCACTGGCCGTCTGTGCGGGGGGTTCGGCAATTATCGGATACGGGCGCACGCCCGTCATGCCATCCCGGAGCGCGGCGACATCGCCGGCCACCGGCTCGTCACCGGCAAGCCCGGCGGGCGCCGCATGGCAGAGACCGAGACAGCTCACGGGCTCCACCGCAACGCCGTCCTCCCCGGCCAGGGCATCCGTCACCTGGCGTACGAACTCGGGGCCACCCTGCATGCGACAGGCCACGTCCCGGCAGACACTGAGCACCCTCGGTGCGACCGGCGCAGACCGCAGCGCGGGATAGAAGGAGCGCAGCCCCTCCAGGCGATGCAGCGGCACACCCAACTCCCGCGACAACGCCGCAAGCGCCGCGTCGTCCACCGCGCCATGACGGTGCTGGATTGCCAGCAGCCTGTTCAGGATCTCCATCCGCCCTCCGCGATGGTGTAACCGCAACTTCACGAACCAGAAAACCACGGTCGCGCAGTCCGGTAAATAGGGACGGACGGCAATGACCATGCTGTTTGCGACAGTAGCGGCGGGACGCTCCGTCAGCCGTTGGCGAGTCGGCGCCAGACGGCCTCGAACGGACCCATGCGGAAGTACTTGCGCCAGGTCAGGGAAAAGGCGATCTGGAACGCCCACACCAGCAGAACCACGGCGAGCAGATCCAGGTAACCCAGGCGGCTGAACAGCCCGAGGCCGATGCCGTAGAAGATCAGCACGCAGATGATGGACTGTCCAAGGTAGTTGGTCATGGCCATGCGCCCCACCGCCTCCAGCCAGTGCGTGGCGCGGCGCAGCCACCCCTGCTTGACGCAGAGGATGAACAGCGAAATCCAGGCCAGGGCAATGGCAATGCTGGCCCAGTTGTTGGCAATGCGGCCCAGGAACAGGGAGTAGCGGAAATCCCAGTCCACCACTTCGTTGAACCACAGCCCCGCCAGCACCACGGGAACGCCCACGCCCAGACCTGCCACGGCCACGCGCCAGTAATTGCGGACCGACCATTGGCCGGTGAGAAAGCCGATGCGCACCAGCACCATGCCGAACAGCATCATGGCCAGCATGCGCCAGAAGCGGTCGGAGACGAACATCCAGGCCTGGGCGCCGAGGGCATCGACCGCGCGCTCGCCGGCGCTGGCCACCCAGCCGGTGGTCAGGCGTTCCATTTCGGCATAGACGAGATCGGACTGGGGTGTCCAGAAGTGCCCCGCCAGGTAAGCCACCCAGTCCATGGGCAGGGCGAATACCAGTACGGCGCTGAAAAGCATCCACAGCACGGTCATGGCCGCGAACAGCAACACCCCCGTCCATACCAGTTCCGCCGTCGGTCGGTGACGCATCCGCAGGGCGACAACGCCGCAGATGGCGTAGGCCGCGAGGATGTCCCCCGGCCACAGGATGAGGCCGTGAGCCAGGCCGAACAGGAACAGCCAGATCATGCGCCGCTGGAAGCGCTGCTGGAATGCGGCCGCGGTTTCACGGGAATTGTTCGCCATGATGACGATGCCGGCACCGAACAGGATGGTCAGCATGGCGATGAATTTTTCGTCCGCCACCACGTGGTTGACGATCCACACGGCCCAGTCCAGCGGCGGCGGCTCCCCCAGCGCTTTGGGATTGAGATACTCGCTGGAGAGCCGCCCGAAGGACTGGATGTTCATCAGCAGAATGCCGAGCACCGCAACACCCCGCAGCACGTCCAGCACGGGCATGCGCCCGGCCTGGCTGTCCGTGGCCGATTCTGTGGCATGATGGGCCGGGGCCTGGTTCACGGCTTCACTCCGGGCAGCGGAACAGTCACCATCAGGAGGTGAAGAGTTTGCGTCGACGTGGACCCATTATCGTCATCTGCCTTGTCCTCGTCGCCATCGGCTATGTCGCTTACAGCCAGTACGCTGCGGGCCTGTACTACCTGGCCGGCCAGTATGATCGCATGATGAACCCCTACGGCATCGACCCGGATGCGCCCGACCCGGACGCCACGGATCGCGCCCTGCATGCAGACATGTTCGTGGCCGACCTGCACATTGACACCCTCAAGTGGGAGCGGGACCTGCTGGAGCGCTCCGCATTCGGCCACGCCGACGTACCCCGGCTCCAGGACGGCAATGTTGCCCTCCAGGCGTTCACCATCGTTACCAAGAGCCCGATCAACTGGCCATGGATGGACTGTGTAAGCGGCCGCTCTCCGGACACTAACACGCTGCTGTTCGCAATGCAGGGCCGGCCTGCCGGTGACCTCCGCGCCCGCGCCATGTACCAGGTGAACCGCTTCAAAGATGCCGTGGAGCGCTCCCGGTACACGGACGGACCGGAACTCCGGCTGATCGAGACTGCAGACGACATCAGGCAGCTCGTCGCCGACCGCGCCGACGGGAAGGACGTGATCGGCGGTGTCATCGGCATCGAGGGCGGCCACTGGATCGGCGGCCCCGGCTGGGGCGAGGCTGACGTGCGCCAGGAAATGGCCGATCTCCACGATGCCGGCGTGCGCATGTTCGCACCCACCCACCGCTTCGACAACCATCTCTCCGGCTCCAATGAAGGGTGCGAGCGCCACGGCCTCACCCGTTACGGCTACGCCGCCATCAGCGCTGCCCAGGAGCTGGGCATGGTGGTGGACCTGGCGCATATCTCCAGCGTCGGTCTGCGGGACGCCACGAACTATCTGGATGACCCCGTCACCATCTCGCATACGGGCATCCGGGAAGGATGTGAGGCGCCGTGCCGGCCGGACCGCAATCTGTCCGATGACGACATCCGGCGCATCATCGCCAACGACGGCGTCATTGCCATCGGCTTCTGGCCCCAGGCCATCGGCCCGAGTGTCTGGCGCGTTGCCGACGCCATGCGCCATATCACCGCGCTCGCCGAGGAAATGGCCGTGGAGGAGCCCACCCGGCACATCGCCATCGGCTCCGACTACGACGGCTCCGTCACACCCATGATCGAGGTGACCCATCTGGACACGCTCACCACCATCCTGCGACGCGGTCCGGAGCCTTTCCGCGAAACCCAGGTCAGGCGCATCATGGGGGCCAATACCTGCCGGCTGTTCGCGACCGTACTCCCGAACGGAGACCCGAACCGGGCTGAGGAACTCTGCGAACCCCTCACCGAGGCACGGGTCCTGGAGGGCGCGGTGCCACTGGACATCAAC
>SLMR01000062.1 GCA_007133445.1 Aquisalimonas sp.
CGCCGTACAGGCTGGGGTAGTTCATGTCGAATTCATCGTAGAACTCGCGGGCATCGTCCCGCCGGTCAATGGCAACGCCCACGAATTGGACGCCCTGGTCCCCGTATTCTTCCTGCAGTGCGGTGAACACCGGGATCTCCTTGACGCAGGGCGGGCACCAGGTGGCCCAGAAGTTGAGCACGATGAGGTCACCGTCCCACTCGGTGATGCTGCGGGGTTCGTCGTTCAGATCCGGCAGCGTGAACGTGGGCCGGATCTCCGGCTGGAACCAGAGCTGCCAGGTGGCGATGCCGCCACCGGCCGCCACGAGGCCGACCACCAGGGCGGTGGCGTAGAGCCAGCGGGTGCTACGCGATGACCTGGATTCGGGCATGGCTCAGAGTTCGCTGTTGCCGTAGGCGGTGCGGGTGCGTTCCACGAAGTCTTCCGGGGACAGGAAGCCCACCACCCGCTGCTCCCGGTGCTCGTTGCCGTCGGCATCGTAGAACAGCACCGCCGGCGGCAGGAAGACGTCGAGTTCCTGCAGGAGCTTGCGGTGGTCGTCGGTCATGGCGGTGACGTCCACGCGCAGGAGCTGCTTGTCCGCCAGGGCGGCGACCACGTTCGGGTCCGGGAACGTGCGCTCCTCGAGCTGGACGCAGTACACGCACCAGTCCGCGTAGAAGTCCACCACGGTGGCCTGGCCGCGCTCGCCCGCCTCGGCGATGGCGGTCTCCAGCTCGTCCAGGCTGTCCACGTCGCGCCAGTCGGCCTTTTCCTGGTCGGCGGCCGGGGCGCCCTGGGTCAGCGGCTGCAGCGGTTGCCAGAACTGGGATCCGCCGGCGGCTGCCCCCAGCAGCAGCGCTGTGCTCCAGATCACCAGCAGCACCCCGGCGAACTGCTGGCCCCGGCGCAGCAGCCCGGGGCTGCCATCGCTGCGGTCCAGCACACCCAGCCAGATGGCCACGCCGGCCAGCAGCGCCCCCCACAGGCCCAGGGTGATGGGGCCGGGGAGGAAGCGGTCCACCATCCACAGCGCCACGGCCAGGAAGATCACGCCGAAGAGCTGCTTGACCCGCACCATCCAAGGCCCGGAGCGGGGCAGCCACTTGCCCAGCGCGGTGCCGACCACCAGCAGTGGCAGGCCCATGCCGTTGCCCATGGCGAACAGCGCCAGGCCGCCCACCATGGCGTCACCGGTATTGCTGATGAACACCAGCGCGGCGATCAACGCCGGCCCGGAGCAGGCGCCCACAATGAGCGCCGAGAGCACGCCCATGACGCCAGCGCCGATGAAGCTGCCGCCGCGCTGGCGGCGGGACATGGCGTCGAGGCGCGTCTGCAGGCTCGCGGGCATGCGCAGGTCATAGAGCCCGAACATGGCCAGTGCCAGCAGTACGAATACGGCAGCGAAACTGCCCAGTACCCAGGGGCTCTGGAGGTCCGCCTGAATGGCTGCCCCGGTCATGCCGGCGACAGCACCGGCAATGGCGTAGGTAACGGCCGTGGCCTGGATGAACACCAGCGACAGCCAGAAACCGCGGCTGGCGCTGCGGCGCTCGCCTTCGCCGGCGATCAGGCCGGAGAGGATGGGAATCAGGGGGTACATGCAGGCGGTGAACGCCAGCAGCAGGCCGGCGGCAAAGAAACCGCCCAGGATCAGCCACAGGTTGCCACCGGAGAGGAGCTGGCTCAGCGGGTCGCCACCGCCCGCCGCGGGCGGGCCGCCGCCACCGGCGCCGGCGCCGATGCCGGCATCGCCCACGCCGCCGGCCAGGGAGAAGTCGCTGGACAGGGGCGGGTAACAGACGCCGGTCTCGTCGTTGCAGCCCTGGTAGTGGGCGGTCAAGGTGAGGGATTCGCCGGCGGGCTGCTCGAGGCGGATGTAGACCTCCACCGGCTCGTGATAGACCTCCATGCGCCCGAAATTGGGGTCGTCCACCGCGTCGCCTTCGGGCAGCTCGAAGCCGGCGATGGCGTTGTCGCCGTCGTCGATCTCGAAGTCGAAGCGGTCACGGTAGAGATAGTAGCCGTCCACCGTCTCCCAGCGGGCGACGATCACGTCTTCGGCCACCAGCTCCGCCGAGAACGGGAACGCCTCCTCCGGCGGCAGTAGCCCGCCATCGTTGCCACCGCCGAACAGCCCGGCCAGGCCGCCGCGTTCCTGTGCCGCGGCAGGTGCGCTGATGAGGAGTGCCAGCAGGCACAGGAAGGCCAGAGCGCGCTTCATTCGTTGTTAGTCCTTGTTGCCGCCATCTGTCTGGTAGGTCACCCAGGCCAGGTAATCGTTGAGGCCCCGCGTGACAGGGACCGCGATGATCTCCGGAAGTTCGTCCGGGTGCAGCCGCAGGATGGTCTCCTCCAGCCGGCGCCAGGCCACGCGGGTGGTCTTCATGATCAGCAGCGTTTCCGGATCCCGGTGCACTTCGCCCTTCCACGCGTACACGGAGGTGAGCCCCGGCACGATGTTGGCGCAGGCAGCGTGGCCATCGGCGATCAGGTTCTCCGCGATCTCGCCGGCGACCTCCGGGTTCGGGCAGGTGCAGAACGCCATCAGGTGTTCGCTCTCCATGTGCAGGCCTCCTCGGTTCGAGCGTTGCAGTCGGGGGATTGAATTGTACCAGCGTCACCCCCACACCTGCGCCACCAGCCAGAGCGGGGGGATGATCCGGTAGCCAGTGTCGGCAGCGGCAGCCCTTGACTGACTGGCAGCCACGATTATCATTAGCACTCACTAACGTTGAGTGCTAACAATTACTGGTAGGCCAACGGGCGAATGCCCGCCAACCCATTAGGAGAGAGGTCGATGAATATCCGTCCTTTGCATGATCGCGTGATCATCAAGCGTATGGAAGAAGAGCGCACCACGCCGGGTGGCATCGTGATCCCCGATAGCGCCGCCGAGAAGCCCATCAAGGGCGAAGTCGTGGCCGTCGGCAAGGGCAAGGCCCAGGATAACGGCGAGATCCGCCCGCTGGACGTGAAGGTCGGTGACAAGGTGCTGTTCGGCAAGTACGCCGGCACCGAGGTCAAGGTCGAGGGTGAGGACCTGCTGGTCATGCGTGAAGAAGACGTCATGGCCGTGATCGAGGGCTGAGGCGAGACGCCGCCACCCGTACTTCCGGATAACGCATCGCAAGAGGAATAACGAACCATGGCAGCAAAAGACATTCGTTTCGGAGATGACGCGCGGCAGCGCATGATGCAAGGCGTGAACACCCTGGCCAGCGCGGTCAAGGTGACCCTGGGCCCGCGCGGCCGCAACGCCGTGCTGGACAAGAGCTTCGGCTCCCCCACGGTGACCAAGGACGGCGTGTCCGTGGCCAAGGAGATCGAGCTCAAGGACAAGTTCGAGAACATGGGCGCGCAGATGGTGAAGGAGGTTGCTTCCCAGACCTCCGACGTGGCCGGTGACGGCACCACCACCGCCACCGTGCTGGCCCACGGCATCCTGCGCGAGGGCATGAAGGCCGTCGCCGCCGGCATGAACCCGATGGACCTCAAGCGCGGCGTGGACAAGGCCGTGACGGCCGCCACCGCCGAGCTGCGCAACCTGTCCAAGCCCTGCGAGGACCGCAAGGCCATCGCCCAGGTGGGCACTATCTCCGCCAACTCCGACAGCTCCGTCGGCGACATCATCGCCGAGGCCATGGAGAAGGTCGGTAAGGAAGGCGTGATCACCGTGGAAGAGGGCTCCGGCCTGGAGAACGAGCTCGATGTCGTCGAAGGCATGGAGTTCGACCGCGGCTATCTGTCCCCGTACTTCATCAACAACCAGCAGAGCATGAGCGCCGAGCTGGATGACCCCTACATCCTGCTGTGCGACAAGAAGATCTCCAACATCCGCGAACTGCTGCCGGTGCTGGAGAACGTCGCCAAGGCCAGCCGTCCGCTGCTGATCGTGGCCGAGGACATC
>SLMR01000374.1 GCA_007133445.1 Aquisalimonas sp.
GGGTTCGGAGTTCGGAGTGCCGGGGATCGGGTGCCGGGTGTGGGTATGGGTGTCCGGTGTCGGGCATCGGGCGCCGAACGTCGGATGTCGGCTACCTGGTGTCGGGGCCTGGCCGTCGGCGTCGGATACCTGGATCGGCCCGACGCGTAGGGTGCATCTTGATGCACCGACAACGACGCTTTGCCGGGCCCGCAAAGGCCTACAAACCACCGCAGGAGCAAAACCATGACTGCCGTACTCGGCCACGTCAGAGTCCTCGACCTCAGCCGCATCCTTGCCGGCCCCTGGGCCGGGCAGCTGTTCGCCGATCTCGGCGCCGAGGTGATCAAGGTCGAGCGCCCCGGGCAGGGGGACGACACCCGTGGCTGGGGGCCGCCCTACCTCAAGGATGGGGACGGCAACGACGCGGAGTCCGCCTATTACCTCTCCGCCAATCGCGGCAAGCGCTCCGTGGCCATCGACATCGCCCGGCCCGAGGGCCAGGCGCTGGTGAAGGAGCTGGCCGCGCAGAGTGACATCCTGCTGGAGAACTACAAGGTGGGTGGCCTGGCGCGCTACGGCCTGGACTACGCCAGCCTCCGGGCAGTGAACCCGGGTCTCATCTACTGCTCCATCACCGGTTTCGGACAGACGGGCCCGTACCGCGAGCGCGCCGGGTACGATTTCCTGCTCCAGGCCATGGGCGGACTCATGAGCATCACCGGTGCTCCGGATGATCAGGGTGGCGAACCCACCAAGGTGGGCGTTGCGCTCACCGACATTCTCACCGGCATGTACGCCACCGTCGCGAGCCTGGCGGCCCTTGCCCATCGCGAGCGCACCGGGGAAGGGCAGCACATCGACCTGGCGCTGCTGGATGTCCAGGTCGCCACGCTCGCCAACCAGGCCATGAACTACCTGGTGGGCGGGCAGGTGCCGCAGCGCATGGGCAACGCCCATCCCAACATCGTGCCCTACCAGACCTTCCCCACCCGGGACGGCTACCTGGTCCTCACCGTGGGCAACGACGACCAGTTCCGGCGCCTGGTGGAGATCATGGGCCGCCCGGACCTGTCGGCGGACGAACGCTTCGCCACCAACGCCGGGCGCGTTGCCCATCGGGACGGGCTGATCCCCGAGCTTGCTGCCGTTTTCCGCACGCGCACCACCGATGCCTGGCTTAGGGAGCTGGAGGCGGCCGGGGTGCCCTGCGGCCCGGTAAACAGCATCGACCGTGTTTTCGACGACCCGCAGATCCGGGCGCGGGGCATGCAGACATATACCGAACATCCGCAACTGGGGACCATTCCCGGTGTGGCCAACCCCATCCGTTATTCCGCGACGCCTCTCACGAGCCACGAGCCCGCGCCGCGTCTGGGGGAGCACACGGACCGCGTGCTCCAGGAGCTGCTCGGCCGCTCCGCTGACGATGCCGAACGCCTGCGTCGGGCCGGCGTCATCGGTTAGTGATCCTCCGCATCAGGGAAGTTTTTGACGTCCCCCGCCGCTTGCGTTCAACTGGTCGGATAACGGATCAAGGAGGGGAAATGATGAACGGGGCAGAAACACTGTTACGAACGCTGCTTAACGCCGGCGTCGATACCTGCTTTGCCAACCCGGGAACCTCGGAGATGCACTTCGTCGCCGCCCTGGATCGCGTGCCGGGCATGCGCCCGGTGCTGGGGCTGTTCGAGGGTGTCGTGGCCGGTGCCGCCGACGGCTACGCGCGCATGGCGGACAAGCCCGCGGCCACGCTGTTCCACCTGGGGCCGGGGCTCGGCAACGGCCTGTCGCAGTTGCACAACGCCATGCGGGCACGCACGCCCATCGTCAATGTGGTGGGCGAGCATGCCACCTGGCATCGTCAGTACGAGACGCCGCTGGCGTCGGATGTGGTCGCCTATGCCCGGCCGGTGTCCGGGTGGCTGCGCACCTGCGCCTCATCGCAGCTGCTGGCGGAGGATGCCCGAGCCGCCGTACGCGCCGCCTGCGGCCCACCAGGGCAGATCGCAAGCCTGATTCTGCCGGCCGACTGCAGCTGGGACGACGCCGGTGAGCCGGCGCCCGCCCTGGAACCGCGACAGCGACCTGCAGTTGACGAGAGTGTACTCGCCCACCTCGAGCGGATTCTGCGCTCCGGCGAGCCGGTGGTGTTCCTGATGAATGGAGCCGCAGTGCGCGCCGAGGGGCTGCATGCAGCCAGCCGCCTGGCCAACGCCACGGGCGCTCGGGTATTCGCCGACACGTTCACGCCGCGCCTGGAGCGGGGCGCCGGGCGCAGCCCCGTGGAGCGCTTCCCGCGTTATCCGGAGCAGGGGGCTGCGCTGCTGAATGAGGCGGTCCACCTAGTGCTGGTGGAGACGGTGCCGCCGGTGGGCTTCTTCGCCTACCCGGACAAGCCCAGCTGGCTCACCCCCGACACCTGCCAGATTCACACCCTGGCCGCCCCCGGCGAGGACGCCGTGGCGGCGCTGGAAGCGCTCTGCGAGCGGCTGGGCGCGGCCCCGGGCGGCGCCACGGTCCAGGAGCACCAGGTGCCCGAGCCTGCCACGGGCGAACTCACGCCGCAGACCGTTGGCCAGAGTGTCGCCGCGTACCTGCCCGAGGGTGCCATCATCGCCGATGAAGCCGTGACTTCCCGCGGTGGACTACCGGAAGCCACCGCGGGCTGTCCGCCGCATGACTGGCTGTCGCTCACCGGCGGCGCGCTGGGCGGTGGACTGCCCATGGCAGTCGGCGCCGCTGTGGCCTGCCCGGACCGCAAGGTGCTGTGCCTGCAGGCCGACGGGGCCGGCATGTACAACGTGCAGTCCCTGTGGACCATCGCCCGGGAACATCTCGATATCACCATCGTTGTCTATGCCAATCGCAGTTACCGGATTCTGCACAACGAGTTCGATCGGCTCGGGCTGGGGGAGGTGGGCGACAGTGCCCGCGCGCTGATGGAGATCGGCAACCCGGACCTGGACTGGACCGCACTGGCCCGCGGAATGGGGCTGGAGGCCCAGCGCATCGAGACCATTGATGCATTCAACACCCACTTCGCCGCCGCCATGCGGGAGCGCGGCCCGCGGCTTCTGGAGGTGGTGCTGTGATCCTGCAGGAACGGCAGGGGCCGGTTGCGATCGTTACGTTGAATCGCCCGGAACGGTTGAACGCGCTGTCATCGGCGCTGATCGAGCAGCTGGAGGAGACCTTCGCGTCCCTGGATCGCGATGAGGGAGTGCGTGCCATCGTGCTGACGGGCGCCCCGCCCAGCTTCTGCGCCGGCAGTGATCTCAAGGAGATGGGGCAGTGCGACGAGGCAACGCTGGCCGGTCTCCATCGCCGGGCGGGCCATCTGGCGCGGCGTATCGGTCTGCTGGGCACACCCGTGGTGGCGGCCGTGGAGGGGCATGCCTTCGGGGGTGGTTTCATCCTGGCCACGTCCTGCGATCTGGTGGTCAGTGCCGACGACGCCATCTGGAACCTTGCGGAAGTCCCCAGCGGCTTCCTGCCACCCTGGGGGCTGAGCACCCTGGCCGCGCGCGTGGGCCCCGTGACCGCTCGCCGGCTCACCTGGGGGCACGAGCGACTCGACGGCGCCAGTGCGCTGGAGCTGGGCATTGCGGACTACCCCAGCGCCAGCGGTGAGGCGCGGGTCAGGGCCACGGAGCTTGCCGACCGCATCGCGGCGCTGCCGCCGGCCTCGGCGCGCGCCACCAAGGCCTTCTTCCGCAGCCTGGTGCTGGCCGATGCGGAAACCCACGACGCCGCCGCCCTGCAGACCTTCCTGGACAACTGCCGGGAGCCGGAAGCCCGGGCCACCCTGGCCCGTTTCAGCGGCAGATGACCTTCCGGTTCAAGCACTGTCGGCAAGGGGAGCGTACAGTGAACGAGCAGTCGTGCGACCAGGGAGGA
>SLMR01000250.1 GCA_007133445.1 Aquisalimonas sp.
ACGCCATGCACCACGTGGCGGCCCTGCGGGTCATGTCCGAGCCGCAGGACCTGGGCCGCGCCGTGGGCGATGGCAACGCCCGCTGGTTTGCCACCGTCGGCGCCGGCGGCCGGGGCCAGATCCGCAGCTTCGAGCAGGGCACGCTGGATCCGGAGCAGGAGCAGCGGTTCCGCCCGGCGGTGTTCCTCTACGACAACTATCCGGGCGGTGTCGGCCTGTCGGCGCCGCTGTACGACCGGCGGACCGCCGTGGTCAACGACGCCCGCGAGCTGGTGGCTGCCTGTGGTTGCCAGTCGGGCTGTCCCGGCTGTGTCGGCCCCATCCTGGCGTCCGACGAGGACCGCGGGTTCTCGCCGAAACAGGCCGCGCTGCGGGTCATGGAGCTACTGACGGATCATGGCGCTTAAGCAACGGCTGAATACCCTGCGGCAACAGGCCGGCGCGGCAGCGCCGGCACGCGGCGACGATGGTACCGGCCCGGCGCTTCGGGAGCGGCTCGCGCGCATGCGTGTCGGGCAGGGCGCCGCCCCGGGGGGAGCGGCCGTCGCCGGTGATCCGCATGAACTGGCAAGGGTCCTGGGGGCAGATGTCGTTGCACCCGGGGTGCTGCGGCTGGATGTGGGGCACCGGGACCATGCCCGCCACGGTAAGGCCGCCCTGCCCGGGCCCGATGCCCGGCTGGCGTTCCCCGGACTGCCGGATCTGCCGCTCGCCGCGACCGGTTTTCTGGACACGGAGACCAGCGGCCTCGCAGGCGGAACCGGGACCATTGCCTTCAACATCGGTCTGCTTCGCCGCCACCGCGACGGCTGGCAGGCGAGGCAGTACCTGCTCACCGGTTTCGGGGGCGAGGCGGCCATGCTGGATGCCCTGGCCGAAGACCTGCGCGGGCTGGACGGGCTGGCTACCTACAACGGCGGCAGCTTCGACCTGCCGTTGCTGCGCGACCGCTACCGGCTGAACGGTGTCGCGACGCCACCATTGCCCGCGACTCATGTGGACCTGTTGCATCCGGTGCGGCGTCTGTTCGCCCGCCGCTGGCCGGACTGCCGCCTGGCCACCACCGAAGCCGCGCTGCTGGGGCTGTGGCGGCAGGACGATCTGCCGGGCAGCGCCGTGCCCGGTGTCTGGTTCGACTGGGTGCACCGCGGCCGGGGGGAGCGCATGCAGGACGTCCTGCGCCACAACCGCCTGGACATCCTGTCGCTGCTGGTACTGGCGCCTCGTCTCGGCGAGGTGGTGGCTTACCCCTGGGGCTGGAATGCCGATTGTCGCGGTGCCGCTGAGGCCTGGCACCGCGCCGGTGATGAGGCGCGCGCCCTGGACTGCCTGCAGCGGGCACCACAGCTGGACGCCAGGGCGCAACTGGAACGCGCGCGCCTGCTGCGCCGCCAGCGCCGGACGGAGGAGGCCGTCGCCATCTGGCATGCGCTTGCCGGCGAGGGAGATCCCCGGGCGGCCGAGCACCTGGCGAAGTTCTACGAACACGTCCGGCGTGATCCGGTCACCGCCATGCGCTGGGCCGACCGCTTGCCCTCGGGCCCTGACAAGGAGCGCCGTCTGGCACGCCTGCGTGGCCGAGTGGTGTCGGGGCATACTCTGGCCCTCGAGTTCGAGACGCCCACCGGGTAGCAATACGAACCTTTCAGCCAGTAACTAACCGCGTGTGGTCGCGATGGCCGTCAGTCCGTAGAATTCCTTCCTTTCCAGTCACCTCATCACTCGAACCCATGCTCGATGACGATCAGGCCCGGGTTGTTGCCCATGACGACGGCCCTGCTGCCGTGCTCGCCGGGGCCGGCTCGGGGAAGACCCGCTGTACCACCGAACGGGCCGCACGCCGGCTGACCGAAGGAGGTGTCGCCGGCGAGTCCATGGTGCTGCTCACCTTCACCAACAAGGCGGCCGGCGAGATGCGCGAGCGCCTGCGGGAGCGGTTGCCCGCCGAGGTCGGGCTGCCCTGGATCAGTACCTTCCACAGCTTCGGCAACCGGATGCTGCGTCAGTACGGCAAGGCCATCGGTATTCCCCGCAACGCCACCCTCATGGATGCCGACGACGCCGGACGCATGCTGGATGCGCTGCTGGCGCGGCCGTTCCCGGACAAGGGGGCGCGGCAGGAGCTGCTTCGTCTGCACGAGAAGATCAACGCCCACGGTCTGGACGTCACCCACGAGGCGGATGTCCCAGACCTCATGGCGCTGTGCGAGGACCACGGCCTGCGCCGGGATACTGGCCGCCGGTTCCGGGAAACCCTGCGCCGCTACGAGGAGGAAAAGCGGCGGGCCGGCGTGCTGGACTTCGCCGACCTGATCCTGCTGCCGGCGCGTCTGCTGCGCAGCGACCAGGCACTGGCGGAGCGCCTGCGCGGTGAGTTGCGGGACATCACCGTGGACGAGGCCCAGGACACCGACGCCGGCCAGTTCCGCCTGCTGCGGCTGCTGATGCCGGCAAGCCGGACCGTGCTGCTGGTGGGCGACGACGACCAGGCCATATACGAATGGCGGCATGCACGGCCGGAGAACATGCGGGAGTTCATCGACACCTACAACGCCGCGGTCTACCGCCTGGAACGCAACTACCGCTCCACCGACGCCATTGTCACCGGCGGCGCCACCCTGGTGCGCAACAACACCACCCGGCTGGAGAAGAATCCCTACGCCGTCCGGGACGCAGCATCGGCGCCCCTGGAACTGGCCGAATACGACGATGGCGACGCCATGGCCGAGGGCGTGGCAGACCAGCTCGAGAGCGCCCTGCGCAGTGGCCGGTCGGCGGAGGAACTGGCCGTGCTCTACCGCAAGAACCGTCTGGCCCGGGGGGTGGAGGCGGCACTGCTGCGGCGGGGGATTCCCTACCGCATCAAGGCGGGGACGGATCTGCTGGGCTACGCCGATGTGCGCATGATGCTGGCCGCCGGGCGGCTGGCCGCCAACCGGCGCGACGTCCGCGCCCTGTCCCGGGTTGCCGAGCTGATCCCGGGTCTTGGTGCCCGCAGTGTCGCGCGACTGGCCGAGAGCAAGGGCGATCCGCTGGCCCGCGCCGCGCAGCTTGCGCCGAAGGCGGCGGCAGCGGTGGAACGCCTTGCCGCAGGCATGGACCAGCTGTACACGGCCGGCCCGCCCGGGCTGCTGGACTGGTGCCAGAAGGACGGCCTGTTCCGCCACTGGCTTGGTCAGCGCGCACAGCGGGCGCTCAAGGGTGGGCGCGCGGGTGGCGCGACGACCGTGGAAGAGGCCCTGCGTCCCGCCCTGGGGCGAATGCGCGTGATCCAGCGCGCCATGGAGCGGCGGCTCGCCTCGCTGCCGGGTGACGCCGGTCTGGAATCCCGCTGGGCGGCGGCCCTGGAGGTGGTGGCTGCCGGCACCGACGAGGCCGATGCCGAGCAGGGCAAGGTCACCCTGTGTACGGTCCACGGCGCCAAGGGCCTGGAGTGGCAGGAGGTCCACGTGTACGCGTTCTCCGAGGGGCTGATGCCCATGGAGCGCGATGGCGAGGTGGAGAACCTGGCCGAGGAGCGACGGCTCGCGTATGTCGCCCTGACCCGCGCGCAGGACCGCGTGACGCTGCACCATGCCGACGCGCTGGACATGGGCACCGGGGCGGGCCCGGAGACCATGGCGGTCTCGCGCTTTCTCGGCGAACTGGGGCCGGAAGAGACGGTGGTGCGCAGTGATCGCCGCCGCGGCCGGGAACGCACGCAACCGTCCCGGGAGACGGCACGGGACTGGCTTGCGGAGATGCGCAAGGCCTTGCAATGATCGGTGACATGGATCCGGTGGCGGTGGTGCATAGCTGTTACCCCGAACGCTTCGGGACGCCACGGCAGCCCGGGCTCGCCCCGGCGGCCACCGCCGAGG
>SLMR01000312.1 GCA_007133445.1 Aquisalimonas sp.
CACGCCATGGATCGCACTGGCCACCGTGGCGGCGGCCTGCCTGCTGGTGCTGCCCCTGGGGCGCAGCCTCAACGTGCTGGCCCGCGGCCCCATGCAGGCCGCCGCCCTGGGCGTGCCGGTGCGGGGGCTGGAGTGGTCCATCTACGTCGGTGCCAGCCTGATTACCGCCGTGGCGGTGACCACGGCCGGCAGCATCGGCTTCGTCGGCCTGGTGGTGCCGCACATGCTGCGCCTGGTGCTGGGCAACGACCAGCGGCTGATCCTGCCCGCCGCGGCCCTGGCCGGCGGCGCCCTGGTGGCGCTGGCGGATACGCTGGCGCGGACCATGATCGCGCCGGAGCAGTTGCCCGTGGGCGTGATCACCGCCCTGCTCGGCGTGCCCACGTTCCTCTACCTGCTCTACCGGAGTCGTTGATGAGTGTGCTGGCTGCCGACAAGCTGGTCATCGACATTCCCGGCCGGCCCGACGGCGTGCCGCTGGATCTGGCCGTGGAGCCGGGGCAGGTCTGGGGCGTGCTCGGGCCCAACGGCGCCGGCAAGACCACCCTGTTGCACACCCTCGCCGGCCTGCGCCCGCCGCGCAGCGGCCGGGTCCTGCTGGACGGCCGTCCGCTGCGCGCCTGGCGGCGCAAGCAGGTCGCCCGGGCGGTGGCGGTGGTGTTCCAGGAGCGCCAGGACGGTTTTCCCGCCACGGTGCTGGAGACGGCGCTGATCGGCCGCCACCCCTATCTCGCCGCCTGGGACATGGAGACCGCCGAGGACGTGGCCATCGCCCGCGCCGCTCTGGCGCGCATGGAACTGGACGGCATGGAGTCGCGCCTGGTCAGCACCCTCTCCGGCGGCGAGCGCCAGCGCGTGGCCATCGCCACGGCCCTGGCCCAGGCACCCGACGTGTGGCTGGCGGACGAGCCCACCAACCACCTGGACCTGCGTCACCAGGTCGCGGTCATGGACCTGCTCCGCACCCAGGCCGCGGCGGAGCGGGGCGTGTTCCTCTGCCTGCACGACATCAACCTGGCGGCCCGCTGGTGCGATCACCTGCTGCTGCTCTACCCCGATGGCGCCGCCTGCTGGGGCCCGGCCGGGCGCATGCTGGTCCCCGAGGCGCTGGAGCGCCTGTACGGCCAGCCCCTGGCCCGGGCCGAGGTGGATGGCGCCCAGGTGTTCGTCCCGGCCGGGGCCGGAACCATCCGGCCGGCCCGCCCGGAAGCCCATGCAAGGAGATCCTCATGACGGCAGGAGCCACCATTCGCGGCACCGCACCGGCGGCATTGATCAGCGCGCCGGGCTCGGGGTCCGGCAAGTCCATGATCACCGCCGCCCTGGCGCGGCTGCACCGCAATGCCGGGCGCCACGTGCGCGTGTTCAAGTACGGCCCGGATTACCTGGACCCCATGGTCCTGGAGCGCGCCTCCGGCAATCCGGTCTACCAGCTGCACCCGTGGATGACCGGCATGGCGGAATGCCGCTGGCGCCTGGCCGAGGCCGCGCAGACGGCGGACCTGGTGCTGGTGGAAGGCTCCATGGGGTTGTTCGATGGTGATCCGGCCACGGCGGAACTGTCGGCTGTCACCGGTATTCCGGTGGTGCCGGTGATCGATGCCGCCGGCATGGCGCAGACCTTCGCCGCCGTGGCCCTGGGCCTGCAGACCTACCGGGACGACGTGTCCCTGTCCGGGGTGATCGCCAACCGGGTGGGCAGCGCCGGGCACGGGCGCATGCTCGCCGATGCCCTGCCAGCGCGTACGCCGCTGCTGGGCGCCGTGCCGCGCAACGACGCCCTGAATATCCCCGACCGCCACCTGGGCCTGGTGCAGGCCGGCGAGGTCGCCGATCTGGACGAGCGCCTGGATGCGGCGGCCGAGGTACTGCGGGACGCCGGCCTGGATGCGCTGCCGGCCAGCGTGGAGCTGGCTGCCGAACCCCTGCCGGCGCCGCCGCACCTGCTGGCGGGCGTGCGCATCGCCGTGGCCCGGGATGCCGCGTTCGCCTTTGTCTACCGCGCCAACGAGGAACTCCTCCGGGCCATGGGCGCCGAGCTGGTCCCCTTCTCGCCGCTGACCGACCAGGCCCTGCCGGCGTGTGATGCCCTGTGGTTGCCCGGCGGCTACCCCGAGCTGCACGCCCGGCAACTGGCCGACAACCTGCCCATGCTGGTGGCCATCCGTGCCCATCACGCCGAGGGCAAGCCCATCCTGGCAGAGTGCGGCGGCCTCATGGCCTGCATGGATACGCTGGTGGACGGCGACGGCCAGGCCCACCGGATGCTGGGCCTGCTACCGGGCCAGGCGGTCATGGCCGGCAAGCTCACCGGGCTGGGATTACAGTCCCTGGCCACGCCCCGGGGCGAGCTGCGCGGGCACACCTTCCATCACTCCCGGCTGGAGACCGAGCTCGAGCCCACCGCCCGCACCGTGCGCAACCGCACCGGAACCGCCGGTGAGGCGGTCTACCGCCAGGGCGCGCTCACCGCCAGCTACTACCATGCCTATTTCCCGTCCGCGCCGGCGGCGGCCGCCGCCCTGTTCCGTGGCACATTGTTCGAGGAGAACGAGAATGCGTGAAAACGCCAAGGATCCGGAGCGCCATGCCGCGCGCATGGCGAAGAAGAAGCGCGCCATTGACGAGCGCATTGCCCGCGCCCAGGAGGACAGGGGCGTGCTGGTCGTGCTCACGGGCCCCGGCAAGGGCAAGAGCAGCTCCGGTTTCGGCATGGTGGCGCGCACCCTCGGCCACGGCCTGAAGGTCGGCGTCGTGCAGTTCATCAAGGGCGCTTTCGTGACCGGGGAGGATCGCTTCTTCCGTGAGCATCCGAATGTCACCTACCACGTCATGGGCGAGGGCTACACCTGGGATACCCAGGATCGCGCCCGGGACGAGGAGGCCGCCGGCAAGGCGTGGGAGCAGGCCGCGGCCATGCTGCAGGATCCGTCCTACCACCTGGTTCTGCTGGACGAGCTCAACATCGCCCTGCGCTACGAGTATCTGGACCTGGATCGCGTCCTCGACGACCTCATGGCCCGCCCGGAGATGCAGCACGTGGTGGTCACCGGCCGCAACGCCAAGCAGGAGCTCATCGACATCGCCGACACCGTCACCGAGATGAAAGTGGTGAAGCACGCCTTCAAGGACGGCGGCGTGCGCGCCCAGAAGGGCGTGGAGCTTTAGTACGGCCGGCCTCCCCGTAGGGTGCATCTTGATGCACCGCAATCCACGCACGACCGATCACGCGACGCGACAACGCCATGACCACGCTGATGATCCAGGGCACCACCTCCGACGCCGGCAAGAGTACGGTGGTGGCCGCCCTGTGCCGTTGGCTGCATCGCCAGGGGGTCTCGGTGGCCCCGTTCAAGCCCCAGAACATGGCCCTGAACAGCGCCGTCACCAGCGACGGCGGGGAAATCGGCCGTTCCACGGCGCTGCAGGCCCGGGCCTGCGGGATCGAGCCCCACAGCGACATGAACCCGGTGTTGCTCAAGCCCCAGAGCGACCGCGGTGCCCAGGTGATTCTGCGTGGGCAGGTCTACGGCAACATGGACGCGGTGGACTATCATGCCTTCAAGGCAAGCGCCCGGGAGGCGGTGCATGCCGCCTGGCAGGCGCTGTCGGCACGCTACGACGTGATCATCGCCGAGGGCGCCGGCAGCCCGGCGGAGATCAACCTGCGGGAAAACGACGTCGCCAACATGGGTTTCGCCGAGATGGTGGATTGCCCGGTGTTGCTGGTGGGCGATATCGACCGTGGCGGCGTGTTCGCCCAGCTGGTGGGTACCCTGGAGCTGGTCTCCGCGTCCGAGCGAGCCCGGGTTCACGGGTTCGTCATCAACCGCTTCCGGGGG
>SLMR01000137.1 GCA_007133445.1 Aquisalimonas sp.
CTCGCCCTGCAGTTCCTTCGAGCGACGGACGAGGAAGTCCACCAGGTGGTTGCGGGTCTCGTAGTAGCCGTCCTGGCGTACCAGGGTCTCCCGCCTGCGGGGCCGCGGAATCGGCACCTCCACGGCCTCGGCAACCCGGGCCTGGGGCCCGTTGGTCATGAGCAGGATGCGGTCCGAGAGCAGGATCGCCTCGTCCACGTCGTGGGTGATCATGAACACGGTCTGCCGGGTCTCGGCGCAGATCTTCAGCAGCTCGTCCTGGATACTGCCGCGGGTCAGCGCGTCCAGCGCGCCGAAGGGTTCGTCCATGAGCAGCATCTTCGGCTCGATGGCAAAGGCCCGGGCGATGCCCACGCGCTGTTTCATGCCGCCCGAGAGTTCTGAAGGGCGCTTGTTCTCGGAGCCCTTGAGGCCCACCAGTTCGATGTACTTCATGGCGTGCTCGCGGACCGCTTCCTTCGACCAGCCCGGCCACTTGGACTTCACGGCGAAGGTCACGTTGGACAGCGCGGATTTCCACGGCAGCAGACTGTGGTTCTGGAAGATGACACCGCGGTCCAGGCTGGTCCCGCGGACTTCCTTGCCGTCCATGAACACGTAGCCGTCGGTGGACTCGTCCAGCCCTGCCATGACGTTGAGGATGGTGGACTTGCCGCAACCGGAATGGCCGATGACACAGACGAACTCGCCCTTGTCGATGCCGAAGTTGACGCTCTCGAACACCGTCAGCGGCTGCTGGCCACGGGGTCCCGGAAATGCCTTCTTCAGGTTTTCCACATACAGAAATGGTTTGGTCATGTTGTCTACCTCAAGTGTCGTACTGGACCATGCGTGTGGCCGCCGCAAGGATGCTGTCCAGAATCATCCCGACGACGCCGATCATCAGGATCGAGAAGATGACGGCGGTGATGTCGAGATTGTTCCACTCGTTCCAGATGTAGTAGCCGATGCCACTGCCGCCCACGAGCATTTCGGCAGCAACAATCACCAGCCAGGAAATGCCGATGGCGATGCGCATGCCGGTGAGAATGGTCGGTGCCGCTGCCGGCAGAATCACGGAGAAGGCCGTTTTCAGCGATGACAGCTCCAGGGTTCTGGCAACGTTGCGCAGATCCTTCGACACCCCGGCGACACCGAAGGCGGTATTAAGCAACACCGGCCAGATGGAGCAGATGAAGATCACGAAGATCGACGATGCCCCGGAGTCCCGGATCATGAAAAGGGCCAGCGGCATCCACGCCAGCGGCGAGATGGGCCGCAGTACCTGGATGTACGGGTTCAGGGCCTTGTACATGATCGGTGACATGCCGATGATGAAGCCCAGCGGGATGGCGACCACCAGGGCCATGGAGTAGCCCGCGAACACGCGCCCCACGGAGTGCGCCAGCTGCACGCCGATGCCCATGTCATTGCTACCCGCAATGTAGAACGGGTCGCTCAGCTCTGTGATCGCGTGGCTGATCACGGCCGACGGTGCGGGAATGCGCGAACCGCCACCACTGCCGCCGGTGAGCTGCTCGTACTCGCTCAGCTCCTCGTCGCCGATGGGCAGGATGGCGCCCTCGATGCTCCACTCCCAGGCACCGAGCAGTACCACCAGAAGGGCGACGCTCAGCAGCGCCGCCTTCAGGTTCTCGCTGGTCAGCATGGCTTATGACCTCCGGATTTCGAAGCTGTCCACATAGGCCTCGGGTTCTTCGGGGTCGAAGTCCTTGCCCATGATGGTGTGGGATTTGTAGGTGACGTCCGGGGCGTCGTACCCCAGGTCACGCATCACCTTGGCGCAGTCCGTGGCGAGATAGACCTCCTCGGCCACGCCCTTGTAGTCCACGTCGCCGTCGATGTAGCCCCAGCGTTTCATCTGCGTCAGGATCCAGACGCCCATGGAATGCCAGGGGAAGGGGTCGAAGTCGATGCGGTCCGGGTCGTTCTTGACCTCGCCGAGGCCGTCCGCATAGCGACCGGTGAGCACCTGTTCCACCACCGAGGTGGGCTGGTTCAAATAGTTGCGCCCTGAAATGGCCTCCGCGATCTCCTTGCGATTGTCGTGATCCGACGAGTAGTGGGTGGCGTCCACGATGGCCTTGAACAGGGCACCGAAGCTGTTCGGCGCCTCTTCGGCGAACTGCCGACTGGTGCTGAAGGCGCAGCACGGGTGGCCGTCCCAGATCTCCTTGGTGAGCATGTGAATGAACCCCACCTCGTCCCAGACCGCACGCTGGTTGAAGGGGTCCGGCGCCAGGTAGCCGTCCACATTGCCGGCCTGCAGGTTGGCGACCATCTCCGGTGGCGGCAGCACGCGGATGGAGATGTCGTTGTCCGGGTCCAGCCCATGCTCGGCAACGTAGTACCGCAGCAGGAAGTTGTGCATGGAGTACTCGAACGGCACGGCAAAGGTGAAGCCCTTCCAGTCCTTGGGGTTGCGCTTGTCCTTGTGGTCCATGCGCAGGGTGATGGCCTGGCCATTGATGTTCTCAACAGCGGGCATCAGGAAGGGCATGGAGCTGGAGCCGGCACCCATGGTGATGGCCAGCGGCATGGGCGTGAGCATGTGCGCCGCGTCGTGTTCCATGTTCATTGAGTTGTCGCGGACCACCGCCCAGCCGGCTTCCCGGCGGACGTCCACGTTGAGTCCATAGCGCTCATAGAAGCCCATGGGATGGGCCATGATGATCGGCGTTGCACAGGTAATGGGGATGAAGCCGATGCTCAGGTCCTTCTTCTCCGGTGTGCCCAGGTCGTCCTTGAGCAGCGCCTTGGCGGCCCCCAGTGGGAACACCGAAGCGACGGCGGCGGCAAAGGTGCCGGAACCCATCATCTTCAGGACCTGACGCCGGCTCGGATCGTGGTGGGCAAACAGTGCCCGCACCACGGCGCTCTCGATGAGCCGGTCCATGATGGCCTCGCGGTCCTTCGGACCGTCCTCGTGGGTCGTCGCATGCTGGTGCGGATGCGGGCTCTCCGCCTGCGTCCCGCTGTCATGACCGGCGTGTCCGCAGCTTCCGCAGCGGCATCCGGCGCCGTGGTTCAGGTTGCTGTCCGGATCGAACGGATTCCCCAGGGAGTTGAAGCTCATGGTGCTGCCCTCGCTGTTGCAAACAAAAGGGGTGCCCCATCGGCTCGCGATGGATGGCACCCCTGCCTGGTCGTCGGTGGCGTCGCCGGCGCGTCCCGCCATTGGGAGCCGCCCGGAGGCGGCGACCGGCCCTGCCGTTGTCATTCGGGCTTAATGCAATCGCTGTGCCAGAAGGAAAAGGGTCGTTCGGTCAGTGGGTTGGGGGATTTCTCTGGTGGGGGGCAGGAAATGGCTGCACCGCAATAATGCGGCGTGCTTCATGGCGGTGCGCCTCAGACGCGTCCGCGCGCCTTCAGGAAGGCCCGGGCGATGTCGCTGATGGCTCGGCTCTTCTCCATGGCGGTGCGGCGCAGCAGATGGTAGGCCTCGTTCTCGGTCAGGCCGTCCTGCTCCATCAGCAGACACTTGGCCTGCTCCATCAGGCGCTGGTTGGACAGCCGCGTCTGCGTGTCGGACAACTCGTTGCGCAGCTTCTCGAATTCCCGGAACTGGTTGATGGCGACGTTGATGATGGACTGCACGCCGGCGGCCGAGAGGCCGCTGACCACATAGGGGCTGACCCCGGCCTGCGTGGCCTCGCGCAGGAGTTCCTGATCGTTCTGCTCGGTAAGCAGGATCACGGGGATGGGGTAGCGCGTGGTGCGTGCGCTCAGTCCTTCGAGGGTGTCGCGCTTGCCCGAGTGGGTCTCGATGATGACCACGTCCGGTTCCACGTCCTTGACGCGCTGGTACAGATCCTCCTGCGGGCTGACCGA
>SLMR01000252.1 GCA_007133445.1 Aquisalimonas sp.
ATCTCCACGGTGTCGTCGTTGAGGATATGGCCCTGCTCGTCGAGGATGCCGTCCTGGCCGTGGCTGGTGAAGGGGTCCAGGGCGACGTCGGTCATGACGCCGAGCTCCGGCAGTTGCGCCTTCACGGCGCGCACGGCCCGCGGGGCCAGGCTGTTGGGATTGGACGCCTCGCGCCCGTCGGCAGTCTTCAGCTCCGGCGGCGTGACCGGAAAGATGGCGATGGCGGGCACCCCCAGTTCCAGCAGCCGGGCGGCCTCTTCCAGTAGCAGGTCGATGGACAGGCGCTCGATCCCGGGCATGGAAGGCACCGGCTCACGCCGGTTCTCGCCGTCGACGACGAACAGGGGCTGGATGAGGTCATCACGGCTCAGCCGGTTCTCCCGCATCAGTCGGCGGGAAAAGGCGTCACGGCGCATGCGTCGCATGCGCACGCCGGGGAAGTAGCCGATAGTGGTGCTGTGCGTGGTCATGGCAAGTCCTGCAGCGGATAGTTCGCCGCATTATGCCTTGCGCCAGCGGTGCGCCCAAGGAGGGCCAGGGGTCGTTGCGGCACGCCGCTTGCGATAGAACGTAGGAGCGGCGTAAGCCGCGACCGGATGTGCGCCGGCCGCGGCCTGTGTATCAGCATGCACGCGGGGCACGGACCTGATGCGTTGTTACCCGCCGCAGCTGGCACCGCCAAGTACGCAGAACTTGGCGCAGTGGGGGTGATTCAGTGGCACATCGGTGAAACTGCCCGCCAGTGTGCGGCTGAGTTCGAACTGCGGATCATAGGGGAGCAGCGTGCAGGGCACCACCACCGGGTGTTCCGCGCCCTTGCGCTTGATGACCATGCGGGAGCTGGCGCACATCAGGGAATCCGGTGATACCCCCGTCTTCACCCAGCAACCCTCGGTGATTTCGGGGACATCCACCGTCTCGTCCATTTCCGGGAACAGGACCAGGCGCTTGCGGTCACTGGCGTGCAGGTCGATATGCTCCCGCCGGAACAAGGCCTGATAGCCAGCCCGCATGGACTCCTCACTCTCTCCGGAGAACAACCGCCCGGCAATGTCCACATGAAAGCCGTTGCTGGTTAGCCAGTGCAGCCCGGCCACCGTTGGCGCCCAGCTCTTCGGGCCGCGCTCCTCCTCGTGCAGTGTCTGATCGTAGTGGTCGATGGAGACGCGGACCGTCAGCCGGTCGCCGAACCGCTGCTTCAGGGCCAGCAGGCCGTCGGCACACTTCATCATGGGTTTCATGGCGTTGGTGAGCACCAGCACCTCGAACCCGCGGCTCAGGGCATCGTCGAGGATGGGCAGGATGTCCGGGTTCATGAACGGCTCGCCGCCGGTGAGCCCGATGCTGCGGGTGCCGAGCTGCTCACGTTCGATTTCGTTCAGGTATGTGCGTACTTCCTCGGCAGTCAGGTAGACCAGGCTGTCGTTGCTCGGCGAGGACTCGATGTAGCAGTTCCTGCATTCCAGGTTGCACAGGGTGCCGGTGCAGAACCACAGCGTCTCAAGGCGGCGCAGTCGGACTCGGGCTCGTGGCTCGCCCTCGGCGGTGGTTGCAGGATCGCGGAACTTGCGGGGATCGATCAGGTACTGCGGCGCTTCCAGCGTGTCATCCATCCGGTAACCTCCAGCCGACAATGTCTGCCACTAGACTATTGATTGGGCGCCGCGCTCTGTATCGGGGAAAACGCGTAATGGTCAGGGGCGACTGGCGGACGCCTGCTCGTCCCCGTCCCGTGACTGCGCGTCCTGGTCTGCTTCCCTGAGGCGCGTTTCCGCCCATTCCAGCACCCGCTTGACTCGCGGGGAAGCGAGCTGACGGGCGCGTCGAAAGCTGACCCAGCGGTACTCCTGGTGCTCGGGGCGACCGAGCTCAGGATTCACGCCCAGGACCACGTGCCGGCTGTATGTCTCGGCCAGGTAATAGCGGGCCACCTTGCCCCGGGCGTAGGGGCCGGTTTCCACGTAGTCGTGCCCGCAGATGAACGCCAGATCGCGGATGCCCGTCTCTTCCCGCACCTCCCGAAGCGCCGCCTGGATGGGTTTCTCGCCTTCTTCGACCTGGCCTTTCGGGGAGTCCCAGTACTGGAAGGCGCGAAGCAGCAGACAGCGCCAGGCATCGCCTTCGCGCCGTACTACCACAACCCCCGCGGAAAGGGTCCGCACCTTCATGTCGGCATCCTCGATTGTTGGCTCTACCCCTGATGATAGCGGGGGCTGAGCGCATGTACTGCTTCGATCATGGCCCCGGCGTGATCGGGATCGACCTCCGGATGGATCCCGTGCCCCAGGTTGAATACGTGGCCGGTGCCCGGGCCATAGGCCTCCAGGATCTCGCCGACGTGCCGTTCGATCACCGACGGCGAGGCGTACAGGGCGCTGGGATCCAGATTGCCCTGCAGGGCCACGCGATCTCCGACCCGGCGTCGCGCTTCGCCAATGTCCTGCGTCCAGTCCAGGCCGAGCCCGTCGGCGCCGCAACCCGCCATGGCTTCCAGCCACGGCCCGCCGTTCTTGGTGAAGAATACCACCGGCACGCGCCGCCCCTCTGCAGTCTTGGACAGGCCGGAGATGATTTGTTCCGCGTAGCGCAGGGAAAACTCGCGATAGCTCTGCGGTGTGAGGATGCCGCCCCAGGTGTCGAAGATCATCAGGCTCTGGGCCCCGGCGGCGATCTGGGCGTTGAGGTAGGCCGTCACGGCCCGGGCGAGCTTGTCCAGCAGCCGGTGCATGAGCTCCGGCCGGTCGTAGAGCATGCCCTTGCTCCAGGCGTAGTTCTTCGAGCTGCCGCCCTCGATCATGTAGGTGGCCAGAGTCCACGGGCTGCCACTGAAGCCGATTAGCGGCACGCGGCCACCAAGCTCCCGCCGGATCAGGCGCACGGCATCGGGCACGTAGCGCAGCTCGTCCTCGGGATCGGGGACCGGGAGGGCATCCACCGCCGCCTCGTCCCGCACCGTGCGCTCGAAGCGCGGGCCTTCACCCGTGACGAAATGCAGCCCCAGGCCCATGGCGTGGGGAATGGTGAGGATGTCCGAGAAGAGGATGGCGGCGTCCAGGCGGAACCGCTCCAGGGGTTGCAGCGTAACCTCGCAGGCCAGCTCCGGGGTCTGGCACAGGGTCATGAAATCCCCGGCGCGCTGACGGGTGGCGCGGTACTCCGGCAGATAGCGTCCGGCCTGGCGCATCATCCAGACCGGGGTGCGCTCGGTGGGCTCCCTGAGCAGCGCGCGGAGGAGGAGGTCGTTCTGGAGCGGAGTGGGTGAAGTCAACGCGGCCTCCTGAGCGGTGGTGATGGTATCGATTGTCTGGCAGAGCCTTGTGGGAGCGGCTGAAACCGCGACAGACCGTGCGGTTACACCTTGTCGCGGCTTACGCCGCTCCTACAAAAAAGGTCGCCCGTAGGAGCGGCGTAAGCCGCGATAGCGCCCTGAGCCGGCGCCGGGTCCGGGGTGTCGTCAGACCTCCAGGTAGTTCAGGATCCCCTTGGCCGCCTCGCGCCCCTCGAACACCGCGGTGACCACCAGGTCGGAACCCCGGACCATGTCACCGCCGGAGAAGATTTTCGGGTTGCCGGTCTGGCCGAAGAACTGTTCGTCCTTGCGGATGGTGACACGATCCCGGTCGTCGGTCTCGATGGCGTAATCGCTGAACCACTCCGCCGGGCTCGGGCGGAAGCCGAAGGCGATCAGCACGCGATCCGCCGGGATCACCTCCTCGCTGCCGGGCACCGGTTCCGGGCGCCGACGGCCGCGCTCGTCGGGCTCGCCCAGCTGGGTGGTGACGACCTTCACGCCCTCGACCTTGCCGTCGCCGACGATCTCCACCGGCTGC
>SLMR01000130.1 GCA_007133445.1 Aquisalimonas sp.
CGTCCCGGGCATGGTCCTACGGCGTAGCGAAGAGTGGGTGGAAATCCCCCTTGGCCTGGTCGGGCTTTACTGGATCAAGCTGTACCAGCCGCTTGTACTGCGGCATCACCTCCGGCAACTGCCTGGTGCGGCGAACTACGGATTCGCGACGGAGGAATTCTATCGGTTGCAGGATGTCTCGCCGCTGGAACTCCGGGTCGGGCAGGCATTAGATGCGGAGTTCGCGGGCGTGCTGCTGCGGGCGATACGCAGTGCCTGCCAGACCATCACCCGGATGCCCGCGCATTACATCACCTATCCGGGTACGAACCGGCAGGTGTTCGAAGCGGATACCGACCGCACGCGGATCCAGCGACGATCTGCAGTGCTGGACCGGGAGACGCTGACACGGTTCGGCCGGTTCCGCGTTCCCGCACAGCTCTGGGACTGTTGCAGCCGCTACGCCTGCTGGCTGGAGCCGGCCATCGTCAACGAGTGGGCGGCGCTCATGCAGGGTTATGAGGTGCGTTACGACTCCAGCGTGTATCAAGCCGCATTGCGATGGGAAGAGGGTCGTCGGTACACCGGCCATGTGCGTGCGCTGGTGAATCACCGTATCCAGCGGGGCGAGGATGTGCGCTGTGTCTGGACAGCACGGGATCTGGCACGCAACGGCTACGACATCGATCACTGCTTTCCCTGGTCGCGCTGGGGCAATAATGATTTGTGGAACCTCATGCCGGCGACCGTCCGGGCGAATGCGGCCAAGTCGGAGAAACTCCCGGCGGCACCGCTGCTGCAGCAGTCCCGGGCGTCGATCGAGGAGTGGTGGCAGAGCGCTTTCATCGGTACGGCGCGCGAGCAGCAGTTCTTCGTGGAAGCCCAGGCGGCGCTCCCGATGGTGGGTGATGATCCGAGCCTGCACGAGGTGTTCGACGGCGTGGCCCACCAGCGTATGCGGCTGAAGATGAATCAGCAGCTGGTGGAATGGTACGGGCTGGGCTGACGCGGTCGCCGCACCAGTAGTCTCCCGCGGAAATGCATCCATACTCTGGAGAGAGAAGAGCTTGGCCTGGCACGGGCGAGTATCTTGGGGAACTGCTCAAAAACCCCCGCGGTGTTGCCCTTGTGCTTCTGGAGGACATGCGATGTTTCGCGATCGTGGCGATGCGGCTCGGCAACTGGCTGAACGCCTGGAGGAGTTTCGCGGGCGGAAACCTCTGGTATTGGCTGTTCCGCGTGGCGGGGTGCCCATGGGGAGGGTGCTGGCGGATCACCTGCAGGGGGATCTGGATGTGGTCCTGGTGAGGAAGATCCCTGCTCCGGGTAACCCGGAATACGCCATCGGCGCGGTCGACGAGGACGGCCGGCAGTACCTCCGGCCGTCCGGCGAGCTATCCTACGGCAAGGCCTACATCGCGAAAGCAGCCGCGACGCAGCAGACGCTGCTGGCCAGGCGGCGTGAGCTCTACTCAGGAGTGCGGCATGTGCCAGTGGATCCGACAGGCCGGCAGGTGATCATCGTTGATGACGGCAGTGCGACGGGGGCGACCATGGAGGCAGCGCTGGCAGTCACGCGTCTGCGGGCACCGGCAATGCTGGTGGCGGCACTCGGCGCAGCGCCGCCGGACGTGGTCACGCGTCTGCAATCCCTGGCTGATCGCGTCGTGTGCATCGAAGTCAGCGCCGATTTCTTTGCGGTGGGCCAGTTCTATAAGGCGTTTCCGCAGGTCTCTGACGATGAGGTTCTGGCGATGCTGCGCCCGCCGGAGGAAGTCCAATGAGGGGTGGCCTGGCCCGAGCGAGTCGCCCCGAGACGATCCAGAACGGGGCTCTGGTCATTTGATTCCAACCAAGGATTCACGACCGCTCGCGCAATTGGTGGCCTTCCTGTCGGATGCCGCGAATCATCCCTCGGCTACACGCCAAGTGACGGTTGTCGAAACCCATTTCGCGTATGTGTTTCTTACCGACACGCTCGCCTACAAGCTGAAAAAGCCTCATCGCTATCCGATGGTCGACCTGTCCGTGCCAGCGTGTCGTCGCCAGGCCTGCGAGCAAGAAATCCTCCTGAACCGGGAACTTGCGCCGAACGTTTACCTCGGCTTGTCGGCGATCACGGAGGAGGCCCGAGAACGTCTGGCGTTGGACGGTCCCGGCCGGCCGCTGGAATATCTGGTTCGCATGCGCAGGCTGGACCACCGGGATTGCCTGCAGTATCGCTTGACTTCGTCCACGGTCACGGAGGGTGAGATCGACCTCGCCGCGGCGCGCCTGATCCGTTACTACCGACGGTGCAAGCGGTGCCCTCCAACTGCCCTCGAAGCCCGTCGGCAGCGCTGGCAGTCACTCTGTCAAGAACTGGATGCGTTGATGGCGTGCCGGGACGTGGCGGGAACGCTGCACTCGGCGCTGTTGGCGTGGTCCCGGGCGAATGCCGGGCAACTGCAGGGCCGGTGGACCGTCGACGCCCACGGGGACCTGCGCCCGGAGCATATCTATCTGGGAGATGACCCGGTGTTCATCGACCGCCTGGAGTTCAACCCGGACCTGCGCATGCTGGACCCCCAGGAGGAACTGGCTTTCCTTGCCATGGAATGCGAGCGCTTGGGCGGTCGCTGGGTCGGTGAGCAATTCCTGGACCACTACCACGCAATGACGGGGGACTCGGTCAGCAGCGGTCTGGTGGCCTTCTACACTGCCAGTCGCGCCCTGCTCTGGGCGGTGCTCAGTGCGCGCCATCTTGCCACCGGTATGGGGGATCCGGTGCACTGGAAGCGTCGTACCCGGGACTACCTGCGCCAGGGCCAGAAAGCGCTGGATGCGGTGGCCATCGAAGGAGGGTAGTCTCACAACGAGGCGATCACCTCCGCCAGTACCGGTTCCACAGGCACCACGTGGAGTCTTGGATGTCCCGATTGCAGTTGCGCCGACGGCACGGAGTTGGTCACCAGCAGCGCCTCCAGGCCTGGCTCCTCCAGTAATGCCGACGCGCCATCAGCGAATACGCCGTGCGTGGCCACCGCAATCGCTCCCACGGCGCCATGCTGCATGACTGCACGGACTGCCCGTCGCATGGTGGTGCCGCCGGCAATCAGATCATCCACGATCACGGCTACGCGGCCCGAGACATCCCCCACCAGTGCGTCGCCGGAGACAACCCCCTCGCTGCGGTACTTCTCCAGGAATACGGCGCTGGGGTTCCGGCCTGTCATCTCCTGCAGGGTGGTCCGCATGGCGTTGGCCCGCTTGACGCCACCGGCGTCGGGAGAAACCACCGCAAGATCCCGCCCCCCGAGGCGCTCACGCAGGGCCTCCGCAAATACCCTCCGGGCCTCCAACGGCACCGTGTTGCAGCGAAAGGCGTTCTCGAACCCCGCGAGGTTGTGCACATCCATGACCATGATTCGGTCGATTCCCACCGCCTCAACGAGTTGTGCCAGATACCGCAGTGACAGTGGATCCCGCACTTTGGTGCGTTGATCCTTGCGCGCATAGGGGAGGTAAGGGATCACCACCGTGCACTGCGCCGCCCCTTGGTCCCGCAGGGTCGCGGCGAAGAACAGCAGCTGCACGAGTCGGTCGTTGACAGTCTGGTCACCCGCACCGGTCAGTCGGTGCACGATGAAGACGTCCCGGCGTCGAACCTCGACCAAGGGGCGGAGCTTGAACTCTCCACCTTCGAACGGGCGATATTCGAACGGCGCGGCACCAACGCCCAGGGCAGCGCAGAGGCGGTCCCGGAATGCCTCGCAGTCGTCCAGAACGAACACTTGAAGCTGCTCGTTGGCTGCTGCCCTGCCTCCACCACGATCTTCTGTTGCCGCCATGGCCATACTC
>SLMR01000109.1 GCA_007133445.1 Aquisalimonas sp.
AGCATGGCCCGGGGCTCGGGCAGAATGACAACACCGCTGCCGTCGAGATACCCGTACAGCCGCTCGCGGTCAGCCAGCGTAATGTTCTGCTGGTTGTCCAGCAGTGCCCGGGCCACTTCCAGGGCGTCGCCGTCACCGCTCTCCTGGTACTTGCGCCGCAGATCCAGGTAGAGCTTGTTGTTCTTCTTGCCCATCTTCTTCGCCGCTGCCAGGGCCTTGTCCTCGAAGCCGGGTTCGCGGCCGAACTGGTGGTTGAAGCGGCGCGCGATCTCGCGGGTCAGCTCCACGTGGGCGACCTGGTCCTCACCCACGGGCACTCCAGTGGCGCGATAGATGAGGATGTCGGCGGACTGCAGCAGCGGGTAGCCGAGAAAACCGTAGGTAGCCAGGTCCCGATCACGGAGCTGCTCCTGCTGATCCTTGTACGTGGGTACACGTTCGAGCCAGCCCAGCGGCGTAATCATGGACAACAGCAGATGCAGTTCGGCGTGTTCCGGAACCCGCGACTGGATGAACACCCGCGCCAGCCCGGGATTGACGCCGCAGGCGAGCCAGTCGATGAGCATCTCCCAGACATTGCCGGCGAGCATCTCGCGCTCTTCGTAGTGCGTCGTCAGGGCATGCCAGTCCGCCACGAAGAAGAAGCACTCGTGCTCCTGCTGCAGCTGCAGCCAGTTCTTCAGCACGCCGTGGTAATGCCCGAGGTGCAGGCGGCCGGTGGGCCGCATGCCGGAGAGGACGCGACTCTGCCGTGTGGGAAGCGAACTCAACGCGGACTCCTTTCATGCTCCACAGTGGCCGGCCATCATACCCGGTCGACTGGCGGGGGCACAGGGGAGCGTGAACCCGGCCGGAAGGGCGCGGCTCGGTCAGCTTTCCTCGAACACGCTGGCATCGCCGACACCACGACGCAGCACCACCGGCACCCCGTCGTAGAGATCCACCACCGTGGACGGCTCCATTTCGCAGGGGCCGCCATCGATGACGAGATCCACCTGTTTGCCGATGGCCTCCGCAATCTCCGGCGCCTCAGGAAACGGGTTGTCCTGACCGGGAAGCAGCAGACTCGTGGTCATGATGGGTTCGCCCACGAACTCGGGCAGTGCCCGAGCAATGGGGTGGTCGGGGACGCGGATGCCGATGCTCTTGCGCTTGGGGTGCTGCAACCGGCGCGGCACCTCGCTGGTGGCCCGGAGCACGAACGTGTATGGCCCCGGCGTGAACGCCTTGAGCAGGCGGTAGGCAGTATTCTCCACCTTGGCGTAGACACCGATATCCGTCAGGTCGCGGCACATCAGCGTGAAATTGTGGTCGTCGGCAAGCTGGCGGATCTGGCGGATCCGGTCGATGGCGGCCTTTTCACCCATGGCGCAGCCGAGGGCATAGGTGGAGTCCGTGGGGTAGACCACCACGCCGCCCTTGCGAATGATCTCCGCGGCCTGCTTCATGAGGCGGGGCTGAGGCGATTCGGGATGAACTTCGAAGTACTGGCTCATTGGAGGCAACCGCGGTTGTAGTGGCGAACGGATGGCGCACGGGAGTGTCAATTGTAACGGGACAGGCGAACAGCGCCATCGTATGCCAAGCCGCCGAATGGCTGTGCTAATCTCGCGCCTTGTTGCCGGAACAGCAAAGGCGGAGCAAAAAGAATGTACTACGCGATCATCAGCGAAGACGTGGAGAACAGCCTGGAACTGCGCAAAGGTGCCCGGCCGGCCCATCTGGAGCGTGTCGAAGCGCTCAAGGCGGAAGGCCGTTTACTGGTCGCCGGGCCGCACCCGGCCATCGACGGCGAAGACCCGGGTCCGGCGGGTTTCACAGGCAGCCTGATCATCGCCGAGTTTCCGTCCCTGGATGAGGCCCGTGCGTGGGCCGACGCGGACCCGTACGTTACCGCCGGCGTCTACCGGTCCGTCACCGTCAAGCCATTCAAGAAGGTAATGCCATGACCGATGAACGCGTCGCCATGATCCGGGAACGCCTGCAGCAGGCACTACCGGTGGAGCACCTGGACATCGAAGACGAGAGCCATCTGCACGTCGGCCACGCCGGCGCCAAGGATGGCGGCGGGCATTTCCGCGTACTGGTGGTCAGCGACGCGTTCGCGGGTCTGCCCCCGCTGAAGCGCCACCGCCTGGTGTATGACGCCATGGGCGACGCCATGCGGCGGGATACCATCCATGCCCTGAGCATCCGCGCCATGACGCCTGTGGAACACGAGGGGCAGTCAGCATGATGACCGGCAGCAGGACCGGTGTCGGTGCCCTCGTCCTCGCACCCGTTCTGCTGTTCCTGACGGCCTGCGGCTCGGAGGAAAGCAGCAGTGACCAGGTCAGCGAGGACGTCCGGATTGTCGCCAAGGTGAACGGCGAACCGATCAGCGAGACCATGCTGGATCTCCACGTGATGCGCCGCACCGGCCAGAACCCGGGCAGCATCGACGCCGACGATCGCGAGACCCTGCTGCTGGAACTCGTGGAGATGACGCTGATCGCCCAGGACGCCCGGGAGCATGGCCTCGAGGCCGACCCCACCGTGAACGCCCGCATGCGCAACATGCATCACGCGGTCCTGGCCCAGGCCATGCTGGAGACCATCAAGAACCAGCCCATTCCCGAGGACGAGATGCTGGCGCGGTTCGACGAGGTGATGGCCAGTGAGGAGCACCGGCGCGAGTACCATGCGCGGCACATCCTGCTGGACGACCCCGACACCGCTGAAGACGTGATCGGACAGCTGGACGACGGCGCTGACTTTGCGGATATCGCTGAAGGGTACTCTCGCGGCCCCACGGCGGACCGGGGCGGGGATCTGGGCTGGATCGTTCCGGGCGAGACCGTGCCACCGTTCGGCCGGGCGTTGATGTCACTGGAGGTCGGCGACCACACGCGAGAGCCGGTGCGCACGCGCTATGGCTATCACGTGATCCGCCCGGAAGACACCCGCGACCGGGAGCCACCGCGCTTCGAGGACGTGGCCAGCCATCTGCAACGCCAGCTCAGCCAGGAACGCATCGAGTCCTACGTCAAGGAACTCCGCCACGAGGGCGACGTGGAGCTCTACCGGCCAAGCGAAGACTAGAGGGCTGCAAGCCGAACCGGCATACCACCAACCCTGGTCAGCCCAGCAGATCCAGCAGGCCCGATTCGTCCAGAATCGTCACCCCCAGCTCCTCTGCCCGCTTGCGCTTCGACCCGGCCGCTTCGCCCGCGACCACGAAATCGGTCTTGCTGGAGACGCTGCCGGTCACCTTGCCGCCCGCGGCTTCGATTTGCGCCTTGGCCTCGTCACGGGTCATCCCCTCCAGCGTGCCCGTGAGCACGAAGGTCTTCCCGGCCAGCGGGCTGCCTCCCCCGTGACTGCCCCTGACCCGGGCGCGCGCGCGATCACTGGCCCAGTGCAGGTGTTTTTCCTCCAGCAGTGCATCCATTGCCGCCAGCCGCGCCTCCACGGACCGCAGGGCATCACGCAGACGTTCGCCGTCCGCACCACTCACCGGCAGGCGCTGCACGGGCAACTGCGGCAGCTCGGACAGACGCTCCACCTTGGCGGCCAGAGCCTCGGCGCGGGTCGGCCCCACCTTGGGCAAGCCGAGACCGGCCACCACCGCGGCCGGTGTGATCGCCTCCACGTACTCGGGTGCGAAACCGTCCTCGCCCTGCAGTTCCAGCTCCTCCAGGAGCCGGTCCAGCCCGCCGGCGTTGCGCGCATCGGCAAAGAAGGCACGAATCTCCTCGCCCATGGTCTCGCCGATGCCGGGGATCAGCGCGAACAGAAGCGGGTCGGCGCGACGGATGAAGTCCAGATCCCCCAGTTG
>SLMR01000009.1 GCA_007133445.1 Aquisalimonas sp.
CAAAATGAATCCGCTCCCGCGGAACCCCTGCTTCCTGGAGCGCCTCGGAGACGGAGTTGATCATGGGCTCCGGGCCACACAGCACGCACTCGTCCACGTCGGGACCAATCCAGTGCTGCAGCAGCGCCTTGCACTTGTCACCGTCGATGTGGCCATGGAACAGCTCGATATCCGTTTGCTCGCGGCTCATCACGGGAACCATGGTGAACCGGTCCATGTAGGTGTTCTTGAGGTCTTCCAGCTGCTCCCGGAAGATCATGTTCTGGGCCGACCGATTGCCATAAACAAGCGTGAAACTGCTCTCCGGCTCGGCCGCCAGCCCCTCCTTGATCATGGACATGATCGGGGTGATACCACTGCCTGCGGCGACCGCCAGATAGTGCTTCCGGTTTTCCGGGCTGAAGCGCAGAACAAAGCTTCCTTCCGGCGGCATCACGTCGAGTACGTCGCCTGGCTCAAGCCGCTCGTTGGCGAAGGTGGAAAACACGCCGTTGGGGTCACGCTTCACAGCCACGCGGATCTGCCCTTCATGCGGCGCCGTGCAGATCGAGTAGGTACGCGTGACGGGCGTGCCGTCGATTTCCGCCCGCATGGCGAGGTGCTGCCCAGGCAGAAAGCGGAACATATCGCGTTGCTCATCCGGCACATCCAGCAGCAGCGACACGGCGTCGCGCGTCTCGCGTCGGACTTCGCTGATGGTCAATTGATGGTACTTGGACATGGGTAACGTCACTCCCCAGGGCATTCGGCTGCACGGCAGCGGCTAAATGCACTTGAAATAGTCAAACGGTTCGAGACAGTCGTCGCAGCGGTACATGGCCTTGCAGGCAGTCGAGCCGAACTCGCTGGTCCGGCTGGTCCGCTCTGAACCGCACTGCGGGCATGCGACCGCGTCCGGTTCCCCGAACAACGCGCTCTTACCCTTGGCCGCCCCTACAGGCGGTGCGATGCCATAGGCGCGCAGCTTTTCGCGTCCGGCATCGCTCATCCAGTCCGTGGTCCAGGCCGGCGACAGCACCTCTTCAACCCGCACCCGCGCCAGGCCACGCTGATTCAGGGCGCGCACGATCTCCATGCGGATCGCCATCATTGCGGGGCAACCGCTGTAGGTGGGGGTGATCCTGACGGTCACCCCGTCGTCCGTCGCGCTGATGTCCCGGAGAATCCCCAGATCCTCAATGGTCAGCACCGGGATTTCCGGGTCGGTCACCTCGGTGAGCCATTCCCGGATCTGCGCCTCGGACGGCGGCCCGGCCATGGTGTTACCAGCGTGCATCGGGATAGGACCTCGGCAGGTGCTGCATTTCCGCCAGGATGTAACCCAGATGCTCGGTGTGCCGGCCTTGCTTGCCGCCCTGCTGCATCCAGTTCTCATCCGGGATGGTCAGAGTTGCCTCGGTGGTGACCATGCGCACACGCTCGTGCCAGAACGCGGCCACCGGCTCGAGGTCGGCACCGACACCGGCTTCCAGCAGGGCGTTGTCAATCTCGTCCGGAGTCAGCATCTCGCCGGTGTACATCCACAGGTCGTCCAGGGCGTCCTGAATGCGACGATGACTCTCCTCGGTACCGTCCCCCATGCGGATCACCCACTCGCTGCTGCGACGCAGGTGGTACTCCACCTCCTTCAGCGACTTGGCGGCGATCTCCCGCATGCGCTCATCCGCGGACGTCGAGAGTTGCTGGAGCAGTGGGTAGTGATAGGCATCGAACAGGAACTGACGCATGATCGTGTACGCGTAGTCGCCGTTCGGGCGCTCCGCCAAAAGGACGTTGCGGTAGTCAAAGGCATCGCGGAAGTAGGCCAGCCGATCTTCATCGCGACCCTTGCCTTCCAGTTCCCCGGCCAGGCCAAGCCATGCTCGCGCCTGACCCACCAGGTCCAGCGCCACATTGCCGGTAGCCATTTCCTCTTCGAGCACCGGCGCATGGCCCAGCCAGGCCGCCAGGCGCTGCCCCAGGATCAGGTCGCTATCACCCAGGCGCAGCAGGTACTCGAATTGCTGTTGCTCAAGCTTGTTCACTGCGAATCTCCCCGTGTGCGGGCGTTACATGTTCTCCACGTCCGACGGCACGTCGTAGAACGTCGGGTGGCGATACACTTTGTCCTCACTCGGATCGAACAGCATTTCCTTGTCGCCGGCCGCCGACGAGACGATCTGCACCGAGGGCACGACCCAGATGCTGGCGCCCTCGTTACGGCGCGTGTAGACGTCGCGCGCGTTGTTGATCGCCATCTCGGCGTCCGTCGCGTGAATGCTGCCCACATGCTTGTGAGCCAGCCCGTGCTTGCTGCGAATGAACACTTCCCAAAGAGGCCAGTCCTTACTCATTGCTCTATCTCCGTTCGCGCTCAGGCGGCGGCGCGGCGTGCCTGCTGCTTCTCGGCATGCGCCTGGGCGGCTTCACGCACCCAGGCACCGTCGTCGTAGGCCTTGCGGCGGGCGGCGAGCCGCTCGCGATTGCAGGGGCCGTTGCCGTTCACCACATTCCAGAACTCATCCCAGTCGATCTCACCGATGTCGTAGTGCCCGGTTTCCTCGTTCCAGCGCAGATCCGGATCGGGAATCTCGAGACCGAGGTAGTGAGCCTGGGGCACGGTCTGGTCGATGAAACGCTGACGCAGCTCATCGTTCGTGTGACGCTTGATCTTCCACGCCATGGACTGCTGCGTGTGCACGGAATCACCGTCGGCGGGCCCGAACATCATCAGCGACGGCCACCACCAGCGGTTGAGGGCGTCCTGTGCCATGGCTTTCTGGTCCGCGGTACCGTTGACCATCTCGAGCAGCAGCTCGTAGCCCTGGCGTTGATGAAAGCTCTCCTCCTTGCACACACGCACCATCGCGCGCGCATAAGGCCCGTAGGAGCAACGGCACAAGGGGATCTGGTTCATGATCGCCGCGCCATCCACCAACCAGCCGATGGCGCCGATATCGGCCCAGGTCAGCGTCGGGTAGTTGAAAATGCTGGAGTACTTGGCACGGCCCTCGTGCAGAGCATCAAGGAGCTCGTCACGACTCACCCCCAGGGTCTCGGCGGCGCTGTAGAGGTACAGACCGTGACCTGCTTCATCCTGCACCTTGGCCAGAAGGATCAGCTTGCGACGCAGGCTCGGCGCGCGGGTGATCCAGTTGCCTTCCGGCAACATGCCCACGATCTCCGAATGCGCGTGCTGCGAGATCTGCCGCACGAGCGTCTTGCGGTACTTCTCCGGCATCCAGTCCCGGGGTTCGATGCTGATCCCGTCATCGATCCGCTGCTGGAAGGCAGCCTCCTGCTCCGTTGCCCCCTGCCCGGCACTCTTCTTCTCGGCTCCGGTATCGACGAACTGACTGTACATACGAACCTCCTGACTCCTGCCCGACCGCAGCCGGTGCTACGTGATACATTTTAATGATTTCCAGAATAGCACTCTGTGTCACGTTTGCAAGCATGCGCGACGGTGCACCGCACAACGCGCCGCAACCCCCTAAGATGTTGTCATGACGGGCGTTCAACGACACCCGATCAAGCCTGCCATAGCCGGCTTCAATGCAAGGAAGGCGTTTTTGGGTCACCGAAAAGCTCGTCACGCAACCATTCTGTGTCACATATCTCATGGCACACCCCACTTTGCAGGAGACAAACCCACAGCGGCGCCGAGACCTCACACTACGTCCGAGATGGTTAGTAACGGTTCTTTCTGGTGGGGAGGCCCGAACGGCCGGGCCCGGGGGAAGAGGGATTATGCGGCGGTTCCCGTGCCTTGATCCGGCGTCAGGAGGCCGCCGAAGCGTTTGTAGAAGTACGGTGCTGGCTCGGGCAGG
>SLMR01000056.1 GCA_007133445.1 Aquisalimonas sp.
CTTCCTCATGGAAGTGGACATGGATGCCGCGGTGACCCAGAGCCTGGAACGCTACCAGACGGACTTCCGCCGCCTGCTACGGGACGAACGCATCCGTTATGGTGCCATCGAGATCGCCGATGACCGGGGGATCGAGGCGCGTTTCCGGGATGCGGCCGATCGGGAGCGGGCATTCGAGCTGCTGCGTAGCGAGTACCGCGAACTGGAACTCGAGCAGGACGAGCGTGACGGACAGTACTGGTTGAAGGCCCGGGTGCCCGAAGAGGAAATGGAGGAAATCCGGCGCTTCGCGGTGCAGCAGAACATCACGACGTTGCGCAACCGCGTCAACGAGCTTGGAGTGGCGGAACCGGTCATCCAGCAGCAGGGCAGCAACCGGATCGTGGTGCAGCTGCCCGGCGTCCAGGATACGGCGCGGGCGAAGGAAATTATCGGCACCACGGCCACGCTGGAATTCCGCATGGTCGATGAGGACCACTACCCCTATCGCGGCGAATCGGACGATCCCGCGCCGCCCGGGACAGTAAAATACCCCTCCCGGAATCCGCGCTATGGCGACTACGTGGTCATGGAACGGGAGGTGATGCTCACCGGTGAGTACATCATCGACGCCTCGTCGGGCATCGACCAGGAAACCGGGGGGCCGGAGGTAAACATCCGGCTGAGCTCCGCCGGCGGCGACATTTTCAACCGCGCCACCCGCGAGAACGTGGGCAACCGCATGGCCGTTGTCTTCATCGAGAGTCGCCAGGAGACCCGGGAGGAGGACGGTGAGACGGTCACCGAACGGGTGCGCACGGAAGAGGTCATCAACGTCGCCACCATTCGGGAGCCGTTATCCAACCGGTTCCGCATTACCGGCCTGGAGAGTTCCACTGCGGCGCGCGATCTGGCACTGCTGCTGCGGGCCGGTGCCCTGGCGGCGCCCATCGATATCATTGAGGAGCGCACCGTCGGACCCAGCATGGGGCAGGAGAATATCGAGCGCGGCTTCATGGCCGTGGTGATCGGTTTCGTCCTGGTGGTGCTGTTCATGGCCTTCTACTACCGGGTGTTCGGGCTGATCGCCAACATGGCCCTGATGCTCAACCTGGTGTTCATCGTCGCCATCCTGTCGTTGCTGCAGGCCACACTGACCCTGCCGGGCATTGCCGGCATCGTGCTGACAGTGGGCATGGCGGTGGATGCGAACGTACTGATATTCCAGCGAATACGCGAGGAGCTTGCGGCGGGGCTGTCGCCCCAGCAGGCGATCCATTCGGGGTACGCCAAGGCGTTGTCGACCATTGCCGACGCCAACATCACGACGCTGATTGCCGCTCTGGTGTTGTTCCTGTTCGGCACCGGGCCGATCCAGGGCTTCGCGGTGACACTGTCCATCGGCATTCTGACGTCCATGTTCACGGCGATTCTGGGCACGCGTGCGGTGGTGAACCTCATCTATGGCCGCAAGCGGCGCCTGACGCGGCTGGCGATCTGAGCAGGGAGCGGGTGACAGCTCATGTGGCTTTTCAAGAAAACGCCCAGCATTGACTTCATGCGCCATCGCCGCACTGCGGCGCTGGCCTCGGTGATCTTGCTGGGCCTTGCCATCGCCATCGTGGCGGTGCGCGGGCTCAACTTCGGTATCGATTTTACCGGTGGCACCGTGGTCGAAGTCGGCTTTCCGGAAGCGGTGGATCTCACCGAGGTGCGCCGCACCCTGGACGATGGCGGCTACGAGGGCGCGGTGGTCCAGCACTTCGGCACTGCGCGGGACGTGATGATCCGGCTGGCCCCGCGGGAGGACGAAGAGGAAGCCGAGGAGCTGAGTAATCGGGTCCTGCAGACCCTGGAAGCCGAATTTCCGGACGTGGACCTGCGGCGGGTGGAGTTCGTGGGTCCGCAGATCGGCGAGGAGCTGACCGAGCAGGGCGCCCTGGCCATGCTGGGGGCGCTTGGGTGCATCCTGTTGTATGTGGCGTTCCGCTTCGAATACCGGTTCGCGGCGGGATCCGTGGCCGCGCTGGTCCATGACATGATCCTGGTCTTTGGTATTCTGTCGCTGTTCCAGATCTCCTTTGATCTCAGCGTGCTGGCGGCCATGCTGGCCGTGGTGGGCTACTCCCTGAACGACACCATCGTAGTGTTCGACCGAATACGCGAGAACTTCCTGCGAATGCGCAAGGGGAGCACCGAGGACGTGATGAACGCGTCCATCAACCAGACCCTGTCGCGAACGTTGGTGACATCGTTCACCACCCTGCTGGTGGTGCTGTCGCTCTACTTCATCGGTGGCGAGGTCATTTCCGGGTTTGCCTTCACGCTGTTCGTGGGCGTGCTCGTGGGGACGTACTCTTCCATCTTCGTTGCCAGTGCCTCGGCCCTGGCCATGGGCGTGACCAAGTACGATCTGCAGCCGCCGGCCAAGGAGGGGAGCGAGCAGGACGGCGACGAGGGCATGGAGGGGCCGGGCGCGCGCCCCTGACCGGGGTGCGGCGCCAACGTCAGAAGGTCCAGCGCGCGCCGACGCTCAGGGCGCTGAAGTCGAAATCGCTGGCGTCAATGTAGCGGATTAAATCCAGGTTCAGGTGGGTTCCATTGTTGACCTGGAAATCCAGCCCCACGCCGATGCTCACGCCGCTGTCGCTCTCGCTGAAGCTGTTGCCGGCGTCGTCCCGGCCGCTGATGTCCACATGCGCGATCCCCATGACGCCGTAGAGCGAGGTGTATCTGGTGATGGGCAGATCACCTCGGGCGAGCCCTGCATACAGCCAGTCCAGCTCCCGCCGTTCGCCGCCGGAGCGGTCCGTGCCGCTGGCCCCCAGGTGGGCCTCCAGCGAGAAATTCCGGGTAATCTTCAGGCCCAGCCGGCCGCGTACGCCCAGCGACGAGAAATCCCGCCCGTCCTCTTCGTCGTAGTACCAGTTCATGGCATCCATGCCGATGTAGAATCGATCCTGCGCAACCGCCTGGCTGGCAAACGCCCCGCCGACGAGGGCGGTGCTGATGATCGCGGCGATGAGGCCAGGATGGCGCGGCATGGGATACGAATGCATGGTTGCTCCTGGGCGGGGGTGACGTATCAGGGGTCCTGAGTTGAGTATACAGGAGGAGGTGCCAGGGAAATGAAGCGTGTCTGTGTCTATTGCGGGTCCGCCGGTGGCCGCGGGGACGTCTTCCGCGCCATGGCGCGGAACATGGGGACCGCGCTGGCCGAGAGGGGCCTCGGCCTGGTCTACGGCGGGGCCAGCATCGGTCTGATGGGCGAGGTGGCGGATGCCGCGCTGGCGGGCGGCACGGAAGTCATTGGCGTGATCCCGTCGGTGGTGCAGGAGCGGGAGATAGCGCACACCGGACTGACCCGACTCCTGCCCTGCGGCGGCATGCACGAGCGTAAGACGCTCATGGCGTCACACGCCGATGCGTTCGTGGCCATGCCGGGTGGCCTTGGAACGCTGGAGGAGTTGTTCGAGATCCTGACCTGGGCGCAACTCGGCATGCATCAGAAGCCGGTCGGTCTGCTCAACGGCCAGGGCTATTACGACCGGTTGATCGGGTTCCTGGACCACTGTGTCGCCGAGGAATTGATTCAGCCGCGGCACCGGGCGCTCATGAAGGTGGCTGACGATACCGACACCCTGTTGGACCAGCTGGGTATGTGGGGAGGGCCGGAGGACTGATGGCCCGCATCAAGGTGGACCTGCACGACGTATTCAACCGCGGTCGGCTGATCGACGCGGAACTGAATGCGGCCATCAGGCAGGCCGTGGAGAAACGGGTGCCGACTGTGGAGATCATTCACGGGCGCGGCAAG
>SLMR01000366.1 GCA_007133445.1 Aquisalimonas sp.
GATGCCCGCAGTCGTGGTGATCTCCGTGCCAGGGAGGGTCGCTGATGCAATCGCTCAAATCGATCGGCGGCATCGTCCTGGTCGTGGCCCTGGTCCTGGGATATTTCTCGGTGTTCACGGTGGACGAGCGGGAGAAGGCCCTGAAGTTCCGGCTGGGTGAGATCCTGCGGGATGACTACGAGCCTGGGCTGCATTTCAAGATGCCCTTCGTCAACAACGTCAGGAAGTTCGACGCCCGGGTGCAGACCCTGGACGCGGAGCCCGAGCGCTATCTCACCGGCGAGATGAAGAACCTGATGGTTGATGCGTTCGTGAAGTGGCGGGTGTCGGATGTCCGCACCTACTACACCACGGTGGGCGGGGATCCGAGCCGGGCCAATGCGCGTCTCAACGAGAACGTCAAGGACGGCCTGCGCAGCGAGTTCGGTCGGCGCACCATCCAGGACGTGGTCTCCGGCGAGCGCGCGGTGATCATGGACATCCTCAGTGAGGAAGCCAACGAGTATGCCAAGGGAATCGGCATCGAGGTCCTGGACGTGCGCCTCAAGCGCGTCGATCTGCCGCCGGCGGTCAGCGAGTCGGTGTTCGATCGCATGGTCGCCGAGCGCGAACGGGTGGCCCGGGAGATTCGCGCGAGCGGTGACGAGGCCTCCGAGCGGATCCGGGCCGATGCCGACCGGCAGCGCACGGTGCTGCTGGCCGAAGCCCGCCGTGACGGCGAGGAGGTGCGCGGTGAAGGTGATGCCGAGGCGGCGGCGATCTTCGCCGAAGCCGCGGAACAGGACCGGGAGTTCTTCAACTTCACCCGGAGCCTGCGGGCCTATGACCGCGCCTTCCGCAGCGACGACGACGTTCTGGTGCTGACGCCGGATAACGAGTTCTTCCGTTATCTGGACCACCCGGACGGCGGCAACGGCGAGGGCGGCGACGACGACTGACCGTCGATCGCGTCAGGGGTGAGTCGCAGCCACCGGGCGGTTATCATACCGCCCGGCTTTTTTTGGAGGCGCCATGGGATCCTTCGAGCTGTTGATGACCGCGGTGGCCCTGGTGCTGATCGTCGAGGGCATTCTGCCGTTTCTCAGCCCGACGCTCCTGCGACGTTACCTGGCGCAGGTGCAGGCCATGGATGATCGCAGTCTGCGTCTGGGCGGCCTGGCCGCAATGCTGAGCGGCCTCGGCCTGCTGTATCTGTTCGGTCCCTGATACGGAGAACCGTCACCGATGAAAGAAGCGGAGTTTTCCAGGGCCAATCGCTGGCTGCTGCCGGATGCGGTGGACGAGGTGCTGCCGCCTCGGGCGGCCGCGCTGGAGTCGCTACGGCGGGAGATTCTCGACACCTGCGACCGCTGGGGCTACGAGCTGGTGATGCCGCCGGTGATCGAGTACCTGGATTCGCTGCTCATCGGCACGGGGCCGGATCTGGACCTGCAGACCTTCAAGCTCACCGACCAGCTCTCCGGCCGGCTCATGGGCGTGCGTGCGGACATGACGCCGCAGGCGGCGCGCATCGACGCCCACCAGCTCCGTCGCACGGGGCCGTCGCGGTTGTGTTACCTGGGCACGGTGCTGAACACGCGTCCCGAAGGGCCCGGGCGCAGCCGCAATCCGGTGCAACTGGGGGCCGAGCTGTTCGGCCACGCCGGGGTCGAGAGCGACGTGGAGATCATCGGGCTGATGATGGAGACGCTGCGCATCGCCGGCCTGCCGGCGCCGCACCTGGATATCGGCCACGTCGGCATCTTCCGCGCCCTGGCCCGCGAGGCCGAACTGGACCCGGATACGGAGACGCGGTTGTTCGACTGCCTGCAGCGCAAGGCGCGCGGCGAGATCAACGAATTGCTGGATCTGGTGCCGGCGGGCAGCGCCCGCGAGCGCCTGGCCGCACTGATTGACCTCAACGGTAGTGTTGAAGTGCTGAACCACGCCGGCGAGGCGCTGGCGGGGGCCGGGGAGCCGGTTCGCGAAGCGCTGCGCCACCTGTGGGCACTGTCGGCTGCCATCGAGCGGCATGTCCCGGAGGTGACGCTGCACTTCGACCTGGCGGAACTGCGGGGGTACCGCTTCCACACGGGTGTGGTTTTCGCCGCGTTTGTCCCCGGGCATGGTCAGGAAGTCGCCCGTGGCGGGCGCTACGACAGCATTGGTCAGGTTTTCGGCCGCCCCCGGCCCGCCACGGGGTTCAGCGCCGACCTCAAGACGCTGAGCACGCTGGGTGAGCGTGCCGAAGCCCCGGTCCGACAGGGCATTCTCGCGCCCTGGGGCGATGCCGCTGATCTGGTGAACGCCATTCGCGCACTACGTGAGCACGGCGAGCGGGTCGTGGTGCAGTTGCCGGGGCAACCCGTGCACCCGGAGGAGCTGGGTTGCGACCGCCAGCTGGTGGAGCGGGACGGCGCATGGCAGGTGGTCGACCTCTGAGCGCGGCCGGATTCAATGCGGCAGGCGCCGCGTCACAGGAACTGGAACCGAACGTATGGCGAACAATGTGGTGGTGATCGGCACCCAATGGGGTGACGAGGGCAAAGGCAAAGTGGTGGATCTGCTCACGGAGCGTGCCGCTGCGGTGGTGCGTTTCCAGGGCGGGCATAACGCCGGGCACACGCTGGTCATCGACGGCGAGAAGACCGTCCTGCACCTGATTCCCTCCGGCATCCTGCGGCCGGGCGTGCACTGCCTCATCGGCAACGGCGTGGTGCTGGACCCGGAAGCGCTGCTGAAGGAGATCCGTGAACTGGAGGCCCGGGACGTGCCGGCGCGCGAGCGGCTGCGGATCAGCCCGGCCTGCCCGGTGATTCTGCCGTCCCATGCGGCCCTGGACAGGGCGCGGGAGAAAGCGCGCGGCAAGGAGGCCATCGGCACCACGGGCCGCGGGATCGGGCCGGCCTACGAGGACAAGGTGGCCCGGCGCGGCATCCGGGTCGCCGATCTCATGCGCCCCGAGGTGCTGGCACCGAAACTGCGCGAACTGGTGGCGTTCCACAACTTCGTGCTGGAACAGTACTTCGGCGAGCCGGTGCAGTCCTTCGAGGAGGTCTACGACAAGTGCCTGCAGCACGCCGAGGAGCTGCGGCCCATGGTCGAAGACGTGATCAGCATTCTGCATGCCCACCGCAAGGCCGGAAACCGGATCATGTTCGAAGGCGCCCAGGGCGCGCTGCTGGACATCGATCACGGGACCTATCCGTTCGTGACGTCATCCAATACCACCGCCGGTGGCGCCGCCTGCGGAAGTGGCATGGGGCCGCGGGACATCGACTACGTGCTGGGAATCACCAAGGCGTACACCACCCGGGTGGGCGCCGGGCCGTTTCCCACGGAGCTGGACTGCGAGGTGGGCCGCTACCTGGCGGAGCAGGGCAATGAGTTCGGTTCCACCACCGGCCGTGCCCGCCGCTGCGGCTGGTTCGATGCCGCGGCCCTGCGCCGCTCCGTCCAGGTCAACAGCGTCTCGGGGCTGTGCATCACCAAGCTGGACGTGCTCGACGGCCTGGAGACCGTGCGCATCTGCGTGGGTTATCAGAACGGTGGTCAGTGGCACGACGTGCCGCCGCTGGGCGCCGAAGCCATGGCCGACTGTCAGCCGGAGTACATCGAACTGCCGGGCTGGTCGGGATCGACCGCCGGGCTGACCGCCATGGACCAGCTGCCCGAGAATGCCCGCGCGTATCTGGACAAGATCGCGGAGCTGGTGGGCGTGCCGGTGCACATGATCTCCACCGGGCCGGACCGCAACGAGACCATCATGATCGCGCACCCGTTCGAGGATGGCGTGTAGCGCGAATCCAGGGC
>SLMR01000091.1 GCA_007133445.1 Aquisalimonas sp.
CACCTGATAGACCACGTCGATCATGGCTGCTGGCCGCCGCGCCCCCGCGCCTCGCTGATGCGATCGTAGGCCTGGACGATGCGCTGGACCAGGGGATGGCGCACGACGTCGGCGGCGTTGAAGAATGTGAAGCTGACGCCCTCCACTTCGTGGAGCACGTCCACCGCATCCCGCAGGCCGGAGGCGGTGCCCTTGGGCAGGTCCACCTGAGTCACGTCCCCCGTGACCACGGCGGTGGAACCGAAGCCGATGCGGGTGAGGAACATCTTCATCTGCTCGACGGTGGTGTTCTGGGCCTCGTCCAGGATGATGTAGGACTGGTTCAGGGTACGCCCGCGCATGTAGGCCAGCGGCGCGATTTCGATGACGTTGCGCTCGATCAGCTTGGCCACCCGGTCGAAGCCCAGCATCTCGAACAGGGCGTCGTAGAGCGGGCGCAGGTACGGGTCCACTTTCTGCGCCAGGTCGCCGGGCAGGAACCCGAGCCGTTCGCCCGCTTCCACCGCCGGGCGCACCAGCACCAGGCGGCGCACTTCGTCGCTCTCCAGCGCCTCCACGGCCGCGGCGACGGCGAGATAGGTCTTGCCGGTGCCGGCCGGGCCGATACCGAAGTTCAGGTCGTGGTCGCGTACGTTGCGCAGGTAGAGCTGCTGGTTCGGGCCACGGCCGCGGATCTCGGCCTTGCGGGTGCGGATCACCACTTCTTCTTCCCGCGCCTTCTCGTGCCCTTCGCGCAGGCGCTCGTCCACGGCGGCGTCCTGGAGGTAGAGGTGGACGTTTTCGGGCGAGAGCTCTTCCTCGGCGCTGGCCTGGTAGAGATCCTTGAGCACGCTCACGGCCGCGCTCACGGCGGCCTGATCCCCGATCACGCGGAAACGGTGGGCGCGGTTGCTGATCTCCACCCCGAGCCGGCGCTCGACCTGGCGCAGGTTCTCGTCGAACTGCCCGCAGAGGTTGGCCAGGCGGTCGTTGTCCGCCGGCTCCAGATTGAAATCCAGTGATTCAGGCTGTGCTTTCAATAGTGACTCGCGGACCTCATGCCGTGACGGCCGGGGAGACAGACTCCTCGGCGGCGTCGTGGAAGCCGACCATTTCCCCGCGCAGGGAGTTGGGCAGCGCCTCGGTGATCCGCACCTGCACGAAACGGCCGATCAACCGTGGGTGCCCCGGGAAATTGACCACGCGGTTGTTCTCGGTGCGCCCGGCGATCTCGGCGTCGTTGCGCCGGGAGACGCCATCCACCAGCACGGTCTGCACCGTGCCCACCATGGCCTGGCTGATGCGGCGGGCGTTGGCCTCGATGGTGGCCTGCAGGCGCTGCAACCGGGCCTTCTTCACCTCCAGCGGCGTGCTGTCCGACAGCGAGGCCGCCGGCGTACCCGGCCGGGCGCTGTAGATGAAGCTGAAGGAGGTATCGAAACCGATCTCCTCCACCAGCGCCATGGTTTCCTCGAAGCAGTCCTCGTCCTCGCCCGGGAAGCCGACAATGATGTCCGTGGACATGCTGATGTCCGGGCGAATCTCCCGCAGACGGGCCACCTTGTCCTTGAACTCGTCGATGGTGTGGCCGCGCTTCATGAGCTTGAGGACGAAATCCGAGCCGCTCTGCACCGGCAGATGGAGGTGATCCACCAGCTCCGGTACCTCGGCGTAGGCCTCGATGAGGCTGTCGCTGAACTCAACCGGATGGGAGGTGGTGTAGCGGATGCGGTCAATCCCGTCGATGGTGGCGACATAATGGATGAGGAGCGCCAGGTCGGCTTCGGTGCCGTCCGGCATCTCGGCGCGGTAGGCGTTGACGTTCTGCCCCAGGAGATTGATCTCGCGCACGCCCTGGTCAGCCAGGTCCGCCACCTCGGCAATGACGTCATCGAAGGGACGGCTGATCTCTTCGCCGCGCGTGTATGGGACGACGCAGAAGCTGCAGTACTTGCTGCAGCCCTCCATGATGGAGACGAAGGCCGTGGGGCCGTCGGCGCGCGGCTCCGGCAGACGATCGAACTTCTCGATTTCAGGGAACGAGACGTCCACCTGCGGGGCGTGCTCCGCCCGCGCGCGATCCACCATCTCGGGCAGGCGATGCAGGGTCTGGGGGCCGAAGACCAGGTCCACGAACGGCGCCCGCTTCTGCAGCGCCTCACCCTCCTGGGAGGCGACGCAGCCACCGACGCCGATCATTACGTCCGGGTTCTGCTCCTTCAACAACCGCCACTTGCCGAGCTGCGAGAAGACCTTCTCCTGGGCCTTCTCCCGGATCGAACAGGTATTGAGCAGAATCAGGTCAGCCTCTTCCGGGCTGTCCACCCGCTGGTAGCCGCGCTGGTCGACAAGCACGTCCGCCATCTTCGCGGAGTCGTACTCGTTCATCTGGCAGCCGTGCGTCTTGACGTAGACCTTGCCGTTCATGCGCCCTCGGGTCACCTCTTACCCTGTCAGTTTAGAACGAAGCGCCGGCCGTGCCCACTCTCAGAGCACGGCCGGCATCGATATTCCACCGGGATAACCGGCGAAGGGTAACGCCGGGGGCAGGACCGCGGCAAGCGACGGTGGCATGCGAAAGGTGTCGTGGTCTGCGCAGGCCGAGCGGTAACCGCGACCGCGGGTACCTGCGACCGGGGAATCGCGCGGGGCGCTGCAGACCACCCACGGCCGTGCTTCGTGTACCCTGCACGCGGACCATCGGGGTGAAACACTGCTTCGTGTAAGTGAAACGACGTGCCAGCAACCAGCATTTCCCGCTATATCCTGCTGTGGTTCCTCGGCCTCTACCTGCGCCTGGGCATCCTGATCGTGCCACCACTGATCCCGCGACTGGAGTCCGTTCTCGGCTTCTCCAGCAGCCAGTCGGCGGTGCTCACCAGCCTGCCCATGCTGCTGATCGGCGTCGGTGCGCTGCTGGGAGGCTGGTTCATCGCCCGCCTGGGTGTGGTCGGCACGCTGGTGCTGGGCCTGGGAATCATGGCCGCCGGCAGTGCCCTGCGCGGAGTGCCCGCCGGTTTCGGCCTGTTCGTGGTAGCGACCGTGATCATGGGACTCGGCATCGCGTTCATGCAGACCGGGTTGCCCGCACTGACTCGGGCCTGGCTGCCGGACAACGTGGGGCGTGCCGCCGCGGTCTACACCAACGGCCTGCTCACGGGCGAGCTTCTGGCGGCGGGACTCACCGGGAGCATGGTGGCGTTCATCCTGGGTGATGACTGGCTGCTTGCCTTCGTGGTCTGGGTGCTGCCGGTCCCGCTCCTCATGGTGGTGGTCTGGTGGCGGGCCACGGCCAGCCGGCCCGCGGCCGCGCCGCCCGCGACCTCCGCTCCACTGCTGCCGGACTGGCGCGACCCGTTGCTGTGGCGGGTGGCCGTGGTGCTGGCCAGCGCGGGCACGCTCTACTTCTGCGGCAACATCTTCCTGCCACCGATTCTGGCGGCCAGCGACCGGCTACACCTGCTGGATGCCTCGCTCGCCGCCCTGAACGGCATCCAGATTCTCTCGTCCGGCCTCCTGATTGCCTATGCGGATCGGTTGCTGCATCGCAGCTGGCCGCTGTACGCCGCCACGGTTGTCGCCCTGCTGCTGATCCCCGCGCTTCTGTGGGCCCCCGGCACGGGGGTGATCTGGGCAGCCGGCCTGTTCGGGGCGGTCACCAGCGCGCTACTGATCCTCGGCCTGGCCATGCCTGCCTGGCTGGTACCCGCCTCCGAGGTATCGCGCCTGGCAGCCGGAGTGCTGTTCATCGGCTATACGCTGGTGTTCATTGTTCCCACCCTGGGCGGCTGGCTGACCGACATCACCG
>SLMR01000070.1 GCA_007133445.1 Aquisalimonas sp.
GTGGGCCTCGACCCCGCGATCGAACGGCAGCTCCACGCCGCCGACGATCAGTCGGCCGCCGTCGCAGAAGCGATGGACATCGAACCCCTGGCCAATACGCAACGCCATTCAGCGCTCCCCCTCTGGTGCCTGGCGTGCGCGCAGGATGGACTCCGCCAGTGGCAGATCCCCGGGGCGGGTGATCTTCAGGTTGGTCGGCTCCCCCTCCACCAGCAACGGGGAAAATCCGGCTTGCTCCATGGCCTGCGCCTCGTCGGTGATCAACCCGTCTGCTCCGCGCGCCAGCTCCAGCGCGGCGAGCAACGGGCCAAGCGGGAACAACTGCGGCGTCTGCGCCTGCCAGAGCCCCTCGCGGCTTGCAGTCTGCTCGATGACACCCCGTTCCCCGGCGCGCTTCAACGTATCCCGCACCGGTACCGCGAGCAGGGCCCCCGCCCGGTGGCCGAGCCCCACGTCCAGAAGATGCCCGAGCTCCGTTTCGGTCAGGCACGGCCTGACGGCATCGTGGACCAACACCCAGGCGTTGTCGCCGGCGACACCGTCGGCGAGAAAGCGCAGCGCGGACAGCACGGAATCCGCCCGCTCGCGACCACCGTCGACCCGATGCAGGGGCTTGTCGCCCGGGGTTGCCGCGGAGGACCACCAGCCGTCATCGGCTCCCAGAGCGACCACGGCGCCGGTCACGCGGGGCTCTCCGAGCACCGTCTCCAGGGACCAGCTGATGACGGTTCGCCCCAGCAGCGGGAGATACTGTTTGGGCACCCGGGAGGCCATGCGCCGCCCGACGCCGGCCGCCGGCAGAACGGCCCAGACTTCGGGACCGGTGGCATCACTCATTCATCCGCCACCTGATAGAAGACTTCGTCTTCCCGGATCATGCCAAGCTCGTCCCGGGCGCGCTCCTCCACGGCCTCGAGGCCGTCCTTGAGGTCCTCGACATCCGCCTCCAGGGCGGCATTGCGCTGGCGCAGGCGCTCATTGTCGTCCTGCTGCCCGGCGACATCGTCCTGCAGTTGCCAGACCGCCGGCAGACCACCCTTGCCCGACCAGAGTTGTGCCTGGAACAGGACCAGCAGGGCAATCAGTCCGGCGATCAGTACACGCATAACACCAGGGCCCACGGCCAGAATCTTCCCTGGCGCAACGATACACCACTGCGCCAGGGACGTCGCCACCGCCGGGCGGCGTTACCAGCCCTTCACGTTCGGGAACGCCCGACGGCCGGCGTAGACCGCCCGCTCGCCCAGATCCTCTTCGATGCGCAGGAGCTGGTTGTACTTGGCCACCCGGTCGGAGCGGCACAGCGAGCCGGTCTTGATCTGGGTCGCGCTGGACGCCACCGCCAGATCGGCAATGGTGGTGTCCTCGGTTTCGCCGGAGCGATGGGACACCACGGCTGTGTAACCGGCCTTGTCCGCCATCTCAATGGCGTCCAGGGTCTCCGTCAGGGTGCCGATCTGGTTGAACTTGATCAGGATCGAGTTGGCGATGCCGCGATCGATGCCTTCCTGGAGGATGCGGGTGTTGGTCACGAACAGATCGTCCCCCACCAGCTGGCAGCGGTCGCCGAGCTTGTCCGTGAGGGTCTTCCAGCCCTCCCAGTCGCCCTCGTCCATGCCGTCCTCGATGGTGATGATCGGGTAGCGGCTGACCCAGTCGGCGAGCACGTCGGCGTACTCGGCGGCACTGTAGCGCTTGTTCTCGGACGCCAGCACGTAGCTCCCGTTCTCGTAGAACTCGGAACTGGCCACGTCCAGGCCCAGCCAGACGTCACCGCCGAGGGTATAGCCGGCGTTGGCCACCGCCTCGGCAATGGTCTCCAGGGCCGCCTCGTTGGAGGGCAGATCCGGCGCAAAGCCGCCCTCGTCGCCCACCGAGGTACTCAGACCCCGGCCCGCAAGCACCTTCTTCAGTGCGTGGAAGATCTCGGTGCCGGCCTGCAGGGCCTGACTGAAGCTGTCAAAGCCGATGGGCAGGACCATGAACTCCTGCAGGTCGACGCTGTTGTCGGCGTGGGCACCACCGTTGAGGATGTTCATCATGGGCACTGGCAGCAGGTGCTCGCCCCGGGGGTTCAGGTGGCGGTAAAGCGGCACCCGATGGTCGTCCGCCGCGGCACGGGCCACGGCCAGGGACAGTGCCAGCAATGCGTTGGCCCCGAGCTTGCCCTTGTTGTCGGTGCCGTCCAGCTCCAGCATGCGGTTGTCCACCGCGCGCTGGTCGTCCGCGTCCATGCCTTTGAGGGTATCGGCAAGCACGGTGTTGGCGTTCTCCACGGCCTTCTGCACGCCCTTGCCCAGATAACGGCCCTTGTCGCCGTCGCGCAGCTCCACGGCCTCACGGGTGCCGGTGGAGGCGCCGGAGGGCACCGCGGCGCGCCCGAAGGCGCCGCTGCTCAGGGTGACATCGGCCTCCACCGTGGGGTTGCCACGGGAATCCAGGATTTCACGTGCCTTGATGGTCTCGATGGTCGACATGGTGTGTTGACGTCCCTATTGCCATTGAATTCGGTTGCCGGCGCCACAGCGCTCGGGGCTACAGCGACTGCTCGATCAGCCCGTTCGCCTTCACCTGCCGGTCCAGGGCCAGGAGTGTGACCAGCAGCTCCTCCATACGTCCCAGCGGCCAGGCGTTGGGGCCGTCGGACAGGGCCCTGTCCGGGTCCGGGTGGGTCTCCATGAACAGCCCGGCCACGCCGGCGGCCACCGCCGCGCGGGCCAGCACCGGCACGAACTCCCGCTGACCGCCGGAGGCGTGCCCCTGGCCGCCGGGCAGTTGCACCGAGTGGGTGGCATCGAATACCACCGGTGCGCCGGTGTCACGCATCACTGCCAGGGCGCGCATGTCGGACACCAGGTTGTTGTAGCCAAAAGAGACACCGCGCTCGCAGACCATGATGGCGTCGTTGCCGGCGTCGCGCGCCTTGTCCACCACGTTGCCCATATCCCACGGGGCCAGGAACTGGCCCTTCTTGATGTTCACGGGCAGGCCCTGGGCGGCCACGCTGCGGATGAAATTGGTCTGCCGGCAGAGGAAGGCCGGCGTCTGCAGGACATCCACGACGCTGGCCACTTCGCCCAGCGGGGTGTCCTCGTGCACGTCGGTGATCACCGGCACGCCGAGGTCCCGCTTGACCGCCTCCAGCACCCGCAGCCCTTCCTCCATTCCGGGGCCACGAAAACTGCTGTGGGATGACCGGTTCGCCTTGTCGAAGGACGACTTGTAGATGAACGGCACGCCAAGCCGCTCCGTGAGCTCCTTCAGCGTCCCGGCGGTATCCAGCGCCAGTTGCTCCGATTCCACCACGCAGGGGCCGGCGATCAGGAACAGTGGCTCCTCCAGCCCCGCACGGAAGCCACACAGATCAATGCTGGCCATGCCTTCCTCCTGCCCCTCAGGGCGCCTTGCGTGCGTGCTTGAGGGCGGCGTTCACGAACCCGCCGAACAGCGGATGCCCGTCCCGCGGCGTGGACGTGAATTCCGGGTGGAACTGGCACCCCAGGTACCAGGGGTGATCCGGCAGCTCGACGACTTCCACCAGCCTGCCGTCACTGGACCAGCCGGAGATGCGCAGGCCCGCCTGCTGCAGCTGCTCGGCATAGTTGTTGTTGAATTCGTAGCGATGCCGGTGGCGCTCGACGATCTCGGTGGCACCGTAGGTGCGCGCCGCCAGCGACCCGGCCTCCAGGTGGCAGGGCTGCCCACCGAGGCGCATGGTGCCGCCCAGGTCATCATCCGGCCCGCGCTGCTCCAGACGGCCGTCGTCGGTCATCCA
>SLMR01000121.1 GCA_007133445.1 Aquisalimonas sp.
CGCGCCCTGCTGCCCCTGTTCACGCGTCGACTCGGCTCCGTGTCCGCCGTGGCCCTGCTGGTCTGCGTTCTCCTGGCCATCGGGGCCGTGGTCGCCATTCCGCTGATGGCCTCCGGCTGGTGGACGCCGGCACTGATGGCAGCGGCGATCCTCATCATCGGCCTCGTCGGCGGGCTCGTGCTGGAAGACCGCGCCACCACCGTATTCCAGCCCCACCCGGCAGCACTGCACCTAAACGGTCTGGTGCGTCGCTACCGCCGGGGCTTTCTCGGGCCACGCTATGTGCTGTTCGCCGAGCGGCTCCGAGAGACGGATTACTTCGCCGTGGCGTCACTGGAAAGCGCGCTGCGGTGTTGTGACGCCGAACTCGCCATGCGCCGGGACGGCCACCCGATGGTGAGCACCTGGCCTGCCGTGCTGGCCTTCCTGGTGGCTGCGGGCCTCATCGCCGGCGCCCCCTATGGCGCCGAATACGGCCTCGAGCAGGTCGCACTCGTGACCGGACTTGGCATTGCCCTTCTGGCCATGGTGCTGATCGCCCTGCGCGCCGCACAGCCAGGCCGCGTCGGCATCGCCGAGACCCGCTGCCTGCTGGTGTGGGCGCTGGAAGAGGCGCGCGCCGAACGGCCGGGCGCCGGCTCTCGTTAACGAATCGCTGAGCGCAGACGCTCCTGGGTGATCTCGGCAGTACATCGGCAGCCGGCCAAACCCATGGTGAGTTCGAAGTCCGCGCGCAGGTTGGCGATCACCTCCCGCACGCCCGCCTCCCCCGCCACGGCCAGCCCGTAGCAGTAAGGGCGCCCCACGCCTACCGCCGTGGCCCCCAGCGCCAGGGCCTTGAACGCGTCGGCGCCGCCGCGCACCCCGCTGTCCAGGATCAGCGGCACCCGATCACCCACCACCTCGCGAATGGCCGGAAGCTGTTCGATGGTGGCAACGGCGCCGTCCACCTGGCGGCCGCCGTGATTGGACACCATGATGCCGTCGACGCCGTGGTCCAGGGCCCGGCGCGCGTCCTCCGGATCCAGGATGCCCTTGAGCACCACGGGCAGCCGGGTGAGTTCCCGCAGCCGCGCCAGTTCATCCCAGGTCAGCGTCGGCCGGGAATAGGTGGCGATGAACCGGCGCACCGCGGCCAGCGCCCGCCCCGAGCGCAGGCTGGCCAGGGTGCCCTCCGGGAAACTGCGGGCCGCCTGCAACAGCGCCCGCAGGGTGTGCAGAGTCACCGGTGGTTTCACGGCTGCCGCGTCGTCGGGCAGGGGCTCCTCCAGGGCCGCCAGAAAGGCGGGATCCGCTGTGTACTGGGCGATCCCCCGGCCGCGCAGGAACGGCAGGTACCCCAGATCCAGATCGCGGGTGCGCCAGCCCAGCAGGGTTGTGTCCAGCGTGACCACGATGGCGTCGCACCCGGATGCCTCGGCGCGCTGCACGAAGCTCGCCACCACCGCGTCCGACTTGCTCCAGTAGAGCTGAAACCAGCGCGCGCCGTCTCCCATTGACCGGGCACAGGTCTCCATGGGAGCGCTTGCCTGGCTGGAGAGGAGAAACGGCACACCTTCGGCCGCGGCCGCGCGCGCCACCGCAAGATCCGCCTCCCGGTGCGCCATCTCCAGCACGCCCACCGGCGAGAGCAGGAACGGCGACGGCAGCCGCCGCCCAAACAGGGTCACCGAGGGATCGCGCTCGCCCACGTCCTGCAGCATGCGGGGGATGATGCGCCAGTCGGCGAACCCCTCGCGGTTGTGCCGCACCGTGTCTTCCCGGCCCGCACCGCCGGCGATGTAGGCAAACGCCTGGGGGCTCAGGCGGTCCCGCGCCCGGGCCTCCAGGGTCTCGAAATCCACGGGCACGCGGGGCGTCCGCCCGGCGAGGCCCCGGCTGTAGATGGCGCGCTGGCGATCCATGGCCATCTCCGGTTGCGCGCTGCTCATGCTTGAATTCCCTCCCGGGTGTCGCCGTTCAAACGTGTTTCCAGTAGGCTCATGGATCGTTGACCGCCGTGACGTAAGAGGAGCCCAACTTGGTACAAACCGTCCCCCCGGAGCAAGTCGGCCTGTCCAGTACCCGCCTTAGCCGGATCGGCCACTGGATGCGCGATCATGTGGAACACGAGCGCCTCGCCGGCACCAGCGTGCTGATCAACCGCGGCGGCGAGAATGCCTTCTTCGACTGCACCGGCACCCTCGAGATCGGCGCCGACCGCCCGCTCCAGGCGGATTCCATTTTCCGCATCTACTCCATGACCAAACCGGTGACCAGCGTCGCCGCCATGCTGCTCTACGAGCAGGGGGCGTTCCAGCTGGATGACCCGATCGCCCGTTTCCTGCCGGAGTTCCGGCACATGGAGGTCCTCGTCGGGGGTGACGCCGACGCGCCCGAGTGCGAGCCGGCGCACAACCTCATCACCATGCGCCACCTGCTCACCCACACTTCGGGGCTCACGTACGACTTCTTTATGACCTCACCGGTGGACGCCCTCTACCACCGGCACGGCATCAACTTTTCTTCGGGGCAAACGGATCTCGCCGGAATGGTCCGACGTCTGGCGGAGCTGCCTCTGCTGTTTCATCCCGGTTCCCGCTGGAACTACGGCGTCTCCACGGACGTGCTCGGGCGGGTCATCGAGGTGATCTCCGGCGAGCCACTGGACGTCTTCTTCGCCAGGCACATCTTCGAGCCGCTGGGCATGACCGACACGGCCTTCGGTGTCACCGAGGACAAACTGGACCGCTTCTCCGCGCTGTACACCTCCAGCACCATGACTCCGCCGCCCCTCATGGGTCCGGAACCCACCCAGGTGTTGCCGGAACCCCGTGGCGGCCTGAAGCTGTTCGACGCCGCCGTCGGCGGCCGCTTTCAGGCACCCGCACAGATGTTCTCCGGGGGCGGCGGCCTGACCTCCACCATCACCGACTACCTGCGCTTCTGCCTGATGCTGCGCAATGACGGTGAGCTGGACGGGGTCCGCCTGCTGGGCCGCAAGACAGCGGAGTTCATGCGCGTGAACCACCTGCCCGGCACCCTGGCGGACATGGGCTCGCCCCGGTTCAACAACGGCCACATGGGCGCCGGCGTCGGCTTCGGACTCGGATTCTGCGTGGTGCTGGACCCGGCCCGCGCCCAGACCATGGGCTCGGCGGGCGAGTATTTCTGGACGGGCATGGCCAACACCCAGTTCTGGATCGATCCTGAGGAGGACATGATCGTGATCCAGATGGCGCAGCTATTGCCCTCGTCCCTGGTACCGGTGCGCCGCGAACTGCGGTCGCTGGTCTACCAGGCGGTTATCGACTGACACCAGCGTCCTGTAACGGAGGCCCCATGCGCTCGGTCTTCCTCGTCGACAACGGCTCCCTGCGGGCGGCGTCCACGCTGAACCTGCGCCGGATCGCCGGTGCCCTCACGGAGCACACCGGCATCGCGGTGGAAGCGGCGTCCCTGCTGCACTCCAACAAGGTGCCAGCGGAGGAACTCGATGGCTTACCGGCCAGCACCCTCGGCCCCGCTGCCACGCGCCGTGCCGCGGAGGGCAGCGAGGAAATCGTTGTGTTGCCGTTCTTCTTCGGTCCCAGTCGGGCCCTGACCGAGTACCTGCCTGAGCGGATGGCGACCCTGCAGGAGAAGCATCCACACACGCACGTCCGCGTGGCGACACCGCTGGTGGACCTGGAGGGGCCGGTGGACCTGCGCCTCGCCCGCATGCTCCGGGACGGCGTCCTGGAGACCATGGACCCCGGAACCCGCCCGGCCGTGGCACTGGTGGACCATGGCAGC
>SLMR01000322.1 GCA_007133445.1 Aquisalimonas sp.
ACCAGGATCCGCCGCTGGAACCGTGGACGAACAGGATACGCGGCCCGGAATCGCCAACGCGCTCCACCACCAGGCCGTTGAGCGTCTCGGTCTGAATCGCTGTGTTCATGCCGCTGTGTGTCTCCTGCAGAATCACACGGCCGGCGCCGCATGCACGGCGCCGGCCGGTGTGCTCGGTTCGCTCAGCGCTGGTTGCCGTACCAGAGCCACTCGCCGTCCTCGTAGATGATCATGGCGCCCTCGGGCAGCCGCTGGGTGCCGAAGTTCGTTCGCACGGCCCCCTCGATCACCGCCTTGTCACCGTCACGCTCGAACCCGGTGAGCTGGACCTCGTAGCGGCTCAACACCGGCACGGCCTGGGAGAGCATGCGGCGCTGGGCAGAGCGGTCCCGGCCCTGATCCAGGTAGTCCGGGTGGTAGTGCTCCATGACTGCATCCAGGTCGCCACTGAGCACCGCCTCGCGGTCGCTCTCGAGGAACGCTTCCACGTCCTCGGGCAACTGCACCGCCGGCTCGCGATAATCCGCGGGGTTTTCCGTGCCGTCGATACGATTGCCGTAGACGAACCGGATCACGTCGTCACTGAAGGCATCAGGCATGTCCACATGGATGAAGTGGGCGGCATCGTCGTAAAACTTCACCACCGGATCCGCACCCCGCTCCGACAGACGCTCGTACGCCGGGCGCACCACGTCCCAGCGCATGTCCTCGTTACCGCTGGCCGCCGTGGTAGGCAGCAGCGGATCCTGCTCGCCCAGCGCGAGGAACACCGGCATCTCCAGTTCATCCATCCGTTTCACCAGGCTGTCGTCATCCTCGCGATTGACTTCAATGCCCATGGTGTAGATGTCGCGAATGAAAGCGATCACCCAGGCCTCGTACTCATCCTCGGGGCCGTCGATCATGCCCACCCGCGTCTCCGTCAGGAAGCGGGCATCATCGCTGTCTCGCAGGAAGAAGCCCACCGCCGCATCCCGCGTCTCGCCGGTGTCGGGGTCACGCTCCTGGAAATAGTAGAAATCCCGGATCTGCTGCTCGGTCTGGGCACGCTCCTGCTCCAAGCGCCCCAGCGGCTCCCACACCGCCTTCCACTCGTCGAAATCGCGCTTGAACGCCGGATCCATCCAGGGGATTTCCCCATCGGGCAACGCCAGGTTACGAGGGAACTCCTCCAGCCCCGCCGGCGCCTTGAGGATGAGCCTGTCGACATCCTCCGGCCACTCCAGGGCGTAGCCAGCCGCCCACTGGGCACCCATGGAGTGCCCGAGGAATACCGCCGAATCCACACCCAGGTGCTCGGTCAGCAGTTCCCGGCCTGCTTCGCGCGTGTCCTGGAGCGTGCGGGTGTAAGTCTCCGGGTCCAGATTGCCGTGGATGGACTTACCGTAATGGGGGATATCGAATGCAATGACCCGCATGTCGGCTTCAAGCGCGTCGCGCATCAACAGAGAGAAGGCGCCGGCACTGGCCCCCTTGCCATGAACCAGCACGAGCACCGGTGCCTCGTCGGGGTTCTCGCCCCGGTATTCGTCCATGTAGGCGAATTCGTACTCCATGCCGCGATCATCCGCCACGGTGGCGTAGTCCACCGGGAAGGGATACACGACGCGCTCCTTCCAGAAGCTCTCGGTGGCCTCCCCCGGCTCCACCCGCGGGGTTTCCATGTCCGTGACCTCGAGGGTCCGCTCCGGACCCGGCGCGGTCTGGCAGGCGGCCAGCAGGACGGCCGCGATCAGCGCGGACGGTCCTCCCAGGCGTTTAACGGTCAAGTGGTTGTCCAGCATGACGACCCTCCTCAACGACTCTTTTCATGGTGTTATCAGGAATGATTGCACGACGTCGGCACAAAGATCGGGCGCTTCGACATTCACCGAATGTCCAATGCCGTCAACAACCCGGAGTTCGCAACGGGGCATCCGACCCGCCATGTCGTCGACATCCGCGCGCGGGATCCAGGCGTCTTCGCCTCCCCACAGAATCAGCCGCGGGTGGGTCAGGTCCGCCTGGCGCTCACGCAGCCCACCATCCTGCCAGGTGCGGCCCAGATGATACGGCGTCCCAAGCCAGATGCCGTCGCTCAGCATCTGCGTGCGTTGCAGCAGATGCTCGAAGTGGCGGCGCTGTTCGTCGCTGGCAGTGTCCGCATACTCCGGCAGCCGCCCCTGGCCCAGACTCTCCGGACGAAACAGCGTAGGCACCGCTGTCGCCAGGCCGGCGCGGGCCACGTCGGGGCTGTCACGCATGATCTCGAATCCCTGGCGCTGCTCCGGCGTGAAAGGGAGGCCCATGGGGCCAACGGGCGAGAGACTGAGCACGCGGCCGAAGCGCTCCGGGGCCTGCAGCAGCATGTGGGTGGCGATGAGGTCGCCGGTGGAGTGCGTGAGCAGATGACAGTGGCGGATATCCAGGGCATCCAGCAGGCCGAGCATGTCAGCCGCGTGGACGTCCATGGCGTAGTTGGAGTAGTCATCCGTCAGTGCTGGTTTGCCCGAGTCCCCGCATCCACGCCAGTCCGGCGCGATCAGCGTAACCCCCTGCGGCAAGCGACGGGCCACGAGATCAATCCAGTCACCACAGCCGAGATTACCGTGCAGGAACAGGACGGTCGGGCCACCGCCTCCGTGGCTACGGTAATGCAATTGCACGGAGGGTGTGTCGACGAACGGCACGGCATTCCCTCGCAAACCTCAGTTGCTTGCAACCATGCCTCAATATGACCCGCCTGTCATCCAGGAATTGAACGACCGGGTAGTCGTCAGTCGCTGCCCGCACCGGCGTCCGCCGGCCGTGAGCGGAGCCGGAACGTGCCCTCGCCCAGGGCGATCAGGTCACCGTCTTCGTTGAATACCTCGCCCGTGGCCGCATAGATGCGCCGCCCACCGGCACGCCGGCGTCCGATTGCGCGGATGGTGCCGCTGTTGACCTGCCCGGTGAAACTTACGGTCAGTGACAGGGTGATACAGCCACGCTGCTCGTTCGGGTCGTCGCTGTAACAGCCGGCAAACCCGCAGACTGCATCGATCAGTGTCGACAGCACGCCCCCGTGCAACACACCGCCCCGGTTCAGGTGCTTGGGCTGGATGTCCAGCTGCAGTTCGGCCAGATCCGGCTCCCACCGGGTCAGCTGGTGGCCGACCAGTCCGTGGAAACCCTCTGCCGTCTCGTGCCCGTGATCGTCGGCCACAGTCGTGCCTCCCGCTTGCCCGCCGGCTCACACCTGGCCGGCGGCGATCATGTCGTTGAGTTTGCCCTTGAGGATCTTGCCCGTGGGCGTCGCCGGCAGCGCCTCCATCAACACCACTTCCGAGGGCCGCTTGTACGGCGCCAGGCGCTCGGCGGCAAAGGCGCGAATATCCTCCGCGGTGGCTTCACTGCCCGGTGCCAGCTGCACATAGGCGACGACCTCCTCGTTGCCCTCCACGGGCCGACCCACCACCGCCGACAGCGTCACCTCGGGATGCGCCGTCAACACCGCCTCCACGTCCGGTGGATAGACGTTGAACCCGGACCGGATAATGAGCTCCTTGGTACGCCCCACGATGTGCAGGTTGCCACGCTCGTCGATACGGGCCATGTCCCCGGTGTTCAGCCAGCCCTCGTCGTCGATGACTTCGGCGGTGGCCTCGGGGCGGCCGTAATAGCCTTTCATGACCGTCGGCCCGCGCACATGGAGTTCCCCGATCTCGCCCTCCGGCACGACCCGGCCATCATCACCCACCAGGCGGTAGGCCAGCAGCGGCAGAACCGGACCGCAGGAGGTATCG
>SLMR01000325.1 GCA_007133445.1 Aquisalimonas sp.
CCATGGTCCCGGCGAGGCTCGCAAGATATTTGCCGATGGCCTCCCGATGCCCGATCAACAGCAGCCCCGTGATCACCAGCCCGGCGGCGCCCATGAAGGCAAACGCCTGCAGGCGCAGCTGCCCGATGTCCTCCTGGAAATCGGCGCCCCGGCGCGTGACCTGCAACAGTCCACTGATCCGCCCGCTGCTGTCGGTCAGCGGCTCGAAGTAGGAATAGACTTCCTGCCCCTGGATCTCCTCGTAACCGCCGCTGCGCTCGCCATCGGCAGCACGGCTGGCCACGTCCTGTCCTTCCGCTGCCGGGTTGACCGCACCCACTGCGGCTACCAGATCGCCATCCTGGTCGTACACGTACGCACCGTAGACGCGACCGATCCGGAACACGGATTCCAGCGCCTGGCGCACGCTGGCGTCCTCACCGCGCTCGAGGCTGTCACTGATGGGCAGGCGAATGGCCCGCGCCACCAGTTCCACGTCCTCCTGCATGCGGGTCTCGATGGCCGTCTCCAGAGTGCGCAGCCCCACCACGGTCACCAGACTCATGGCCACCAGCAACGGCAACAGCACGCGAAGGATCAGTGCCCAGCGGAGGCTGTACCGGTGATTCCAGACGGCCAACAGGCGACTGAAAGGACGCAGCAAACTTGTCTCATGTGCCATATTTACACATTATGTGTCACGATCGTGGCCTGCAAGTGGCGCCGGGGCCGCCACCACCTGACGGACGATGGGGCGGCACACCGGGATTCTGCCGCTGGCACCCCGACGCCGCGGGACACCTGGCATAGCCCGTGCATTGTTCGGGCCACGAGCAATCGGCAACTTTTCTGAGGAGTTATCTGACATGAAGACGCGCACCTCTGTGAAACTGATGATCCCGCTACTGTCCGGCCTGCTGATGGCGCCGGCGCTGCATGCCCTCGAACAGGAGGAAGACGGCCAGGCCGAATCCTACGAGCAGGAGCCGGACGCCATGGCCGAGCAGCAGGATTTTGACGACGAAACCCTGGAACAGTTCGCTGACGCCTACGTCGAAGTGGGCGAGATTCACCGCGAATATTCCGAGCAACTGCAGGGCGCCGAGGCGACCGAAGACGCGCAGGAACTTCAGCAGCAGGCCAATGACGAAATGGTTGAGGCCATCCAGGCCAGCGGCCTGGAAGTGCAGGAGTACTCCGCCGTGGCGGCAGCCCTGGAACGCGACCCCGAGATGCGTGACGAGGTCGTCAGCATGATCGAGGAGCGCCAGTAAGGCACAACCGCCCGGCCCGGGGCCGGACGGTATTGCGACCCAAGAGCTTGTCAAGTGGTTGCCCTCCACATTGCCCCGTGTTCTGCACGGGGTTTTTTTTGTCCGGGCAATCGCCACCACTCGATCCTGGGCCGGCTATCCCTTACACTTTGGCCGTATTCACCACTGCGCTCTGGGCCGCCGATGTCGAACGAGACGGCGTGTTCTGGCGCTTGAGGAGCCAATGGCAACCAATCCGCACTATCTGAAAAACGACTCGAGCTTCGATTACGACGATCTGATGCGCTGCGCCAGGGGCGAGCTGTTCGGCCCGGGCAATCCGCAATTGCCGAAGCCCAACATGCTGATGCTTGACCGGATCGTTAATATCGACGATACCGGCGGGACCCACGGCAAGGGCCAGATCCACGCAGAGCTGGACGTCCGCCCCGACCTGTGGTTCTTCGACTGCCACTTCGAGGGCGATCCGGTCATGCCAGGGTGCCTCGGCCTGGACGCCATGTGGCAGCTGGTGGGCTTCTTCTTGGGCTGGAAAGGCGGCCAGGGACGCGGCCGGGCGCTGGGTGCCGGCGAGGTCAAGTTCTTCGGTCAGGTCCTGCCACACGCCAAGCTGGTGACGTACCGCATCAACATGAAACGGGTGATCATGCGCAAGCTGGTCATGGGGATCGCGGACGCCGAGATGCTGGTCGATGACAAACCCATCTACAGTGCGAACGATCTCCGCGTGGGGCTGTTCCAGTCCCCGGAGTCCATGGAAGCGTAATCCTGCCGGGGCGACGGTTCCCCGGATCATCCGTCATTCGGTCCTGTGCCCATGCACGGTGGATTTTGGGAGCGACACGCTATGAGACGTGCGGTTGTAACTGGGATAGGTATCGTTTCCTGCCTTGGGAACGACAAGGCGGCGGTCACCGAGAGCCTACGCTCCGGCCGCTCGGGCATCCGCTATCGCGAAGCCTACGAGGAGATGGGTCTGCGCAGCCGCATCGCCGGCGCGGTGGACCTGGACCTGGACGCGCATGTGGATCGCAAGCCGCGCCGGTTCATGGGTGATGCAGCGGGATTTGCCTACGTGGCCATGCAGCAGGCCATCGAGGATGCCGGTCTGGAACCGGACCAGGTCTCCAACCCCCGCACCGGCTTGATCGCCGGGTCCGGCGGCGGGTCCACGGAGAACCTGGTCAAGGCTGCGGGCATCCTGCGCGAGCGCGGCGTCAAGCGTGTCGGCCCCTACATGGTCCCGAAGGTGATGAGCAGCACGGTCTCCGCCTGCCTGGCCACTCCGTTTCAGATCAAGGGTCTGAACTACTCCATCACCTCCGCCTGCGCCACGAGCGCCCACTGCATCGGCACCGCCATGGAGCAGATCCAGCTGGGCAAGCAGGACGTGGTGTTCGCCGGCGGTGGCGAGGAGGAGCACTGGAGCCTGACCATGCTGTTCGATGCCATGGGCGCACTCTCCTCCCGGCGCAACGACACGCCGGAGACCGCGTCGCGGGCCTATGACGCCGACCGCGACGGCTTCGTCATCGCCGGGGGTGCCGGGATGCTGGTGATCGAGGAACTGGAACACGCCCTCGCCCGCGGTGCGACCATATACGCGGAGCTCACCGGCTACGGCGCCACCTCCGACGGCCACGACATGGTAGCACCGTCCGGCGAAGGGGCGATCCGCTGCATGGAGCAGGCGCTGGCAACCCACAAGGGGCCGGTGGACTACATCAATGCCCATGGCACCAGCACGCCTGCGGGGGACATCACCGAGCTCAATGCCGTGTGCTCGGTGTTCGGCGACACGCCCCCCGCCATCAGCTCCACCAAGTCCCTGACCGGCCACTCCCTGGGTGCGGCCGGCGTGCAGGAGGCGATCTACAGCCTGTTGATGCTTCAGCACGACTTCATCACTGCGTCGGCCAACATCGAGACCCTGGACCCGGACGCCGAGGGCATGCCCATCGTGCGCGAACGCAAGGACGGGGCCGGGCTCAGTGGCGTCATGTCCAACAGCTTCGGTTTCGGGGGCACCAACGCTTCCCTGGTGTTCCGCCGCTGGGTTGGTGACTAGCCGCCGACGCCGGCACGCGACAGCCCCCACCCGCCCGACTCCGGGCGAGGCACCCACACGGCGGCCGGCGCGTGGCGTCGGCCGCGTTTCCGCGAGGACGCAGCAATGACCTTTCGACCCGTTCTGATCACACTGGTCACCGCCGGGGCGCTGGCGCTTGCCGGCTGCGGCACCACCGACCCCTACACCGGCGAGGAACGTACCGCCCGGACCTCCACGGGTGCCGCCATCGGGGCCATTGCCGGGGCCGCCATCGGCGTCGCCACCGGCTCCGACAGCCGCGAGCGGCGTCAACGCGCGGCCATCGGCGCCGGCATCGGCGGGCTTTCCGGCGCCGCCGTGGGCGCCTACATGGATCGCCAGGAAGACAAGCTCCGGGAGCAGCTGGAAGGCACCGGAGTCAGCGTCACCCGTGACGGTGACGAGCTGATTCTCAAC
>SLMR01000253.1 GCA_007133445.1 Aquisalimonas sp.
GAGGGCACGTTCCGCAAGGTCACCCAGCCGACCATCAGCACCGAGCGTTTCCGCAGCGGGCGGGCGGCCGTCCAGCTGCGGCTGCTGGAGCGGGCGCTCAAGCTCACCCGGCCCGGCGGGCGCATCGTCTATTCCACCTGCACCCTGGCGCCGGAGGAGAACGAGGCGGTGGTGGATACGCTCCTGCAGCGCCACCCGGGCGCGCTGCAGTTGTTGCCTGCCCGGGTGCCGGGGCTGGTCACCGCGCCGGGGCTCACGGAGTGGCAGGGTCGCCGGTTCGCGCCGGAGCTCGCACAGACGCTGCGGTTGTGGCCGCACGTCAATGACACGGGTGGCTTCTTCGTGGCCGTCCTGGAGCGCTCCCCGGAGGCGGCCGACGTCCCCGAGCCGCGCTGGTTTCAGCCGCCGGAGGAATCCCGTGACTGGCTGCGGCCCCTGACGCAGCGCTTCGGCATCCCGGAGTCCACGTTCGACGGGGTCGTGCCGGTGAAGCGGGGCAACAAGCACCTGCACCTGGTGCCACGGGATCACCGCTATCCCGAGGCGCCGGCGCCGGTGATGCTCGGACTGCCGGCGGTACGCCGCCGCAGCCTGCCGGCGAAGCCCACCACCGCAGCGGCGATGTTGTACGGGCATGCCGCGGTCCGCAACTGTGTGGCGCTGGAAACGCCCCAGGCGCAGGCGTATCTGGACCGGGAGGTGATTCGGCCGCGTCCGCAGCAACTCGCCGACTGCACCGGGCCCGGTTACGTGGTGCTGCGCTACAGCGGCCACACTCTGGGCCTCGGACAGCTGATCTACGACCGGGAGACCGGTGAGCCGCGCGTCGCCAGCCTGATGCCCAAGGCCTGGGCCCGGGATGCCGCGACCCTGACGCCGGAGGAGGGTGACGACTGACCGCTCAGGAGCTCCAGGTGCCGACGCGGTGCATCACGCCCCATTCATGGCGCCGCCCCCGCATCCACTGCCACAGCCGCTTGCAGCGCCAAAGCGTGCGGGTGGCGGTTCCCCGAACCCCTTGCTGCAGGCGATTCCAAAGCAGCAGCGCGAGTGCAGTGCATCACCAGAGGGATGCGTTGGTTCGGCTCATGCGGTGATCCGGCGCAGCAGGCGTTGCAGCCGCGCCACCAGTTCATCGGGCTGGAACGGCTTGACCACGTAATCGTCCGCGCCGGCGTCAAAGGCCCGCACGATGTCGTTTTCGCTGGATCGCGCGGTGAGCATCACCACCGGGACGCTCTCCCAGGCTTCGCGCTCACGGATGCGCTGCACGAACTCGATGCCGTCGATGTAAGGCAGCATGATGTCGGAGACCACCAGGTCGGGTGCTGGTTGGTCAAGCGCCTGGAGCGCCTCGCGCCCGTCATCGCGCTGATCCACCTGAAAGCCCTGGCGCTCCAGAATGAAGCGAATCAGGTAGGCGATTTCCGGCGTATCTTCCACCACCAGAATACGTGGCGGGACTCCGTTGTTTCCGGTCATGAGCAGTGGAGGCCCCGTTGCGGAGTTTCCGACACCCTACCAATCCAGCGTGCGCGGGAGGAGTGAGCCGGTCCACATTTCAACGTCGCGCCATGGGGAGGGGCGGTGTCAGGGGCTGCTGCTTGGCACGACACACACGGTCACTTCCTCGCGGTCGTGATACAGCTGTTTGCAGCGAACGTGCATATTGAGGCCAGCCCGCTCGAGATCGCCGCGCAAGCGGTGCAGACCGTCCCGGACCGTGGCATGGCGTTGTTTCATGGGCAGCTTCAGGTTGAACACCGCCTGGCGACAGTAGCCGCGCGTGAGCCAGCGGCTCATCAGCGGCAGGATGCGCCCCGGCTGCTCCACCATGTCGCAGACCAGCCAGTCCACCGGCGCCGTGGGGCGGAATCGGAAGCCGTCCGCGCGGCGATGATCGACGAGGCCGGAGTCCAGCAGGGCCTGATCCATGGGGCCGTTGTCCACCGCCGTGACGTGCAGGCCGTGACGCACGAGCTGCCAGGTCCAGCCGCCGGGCGCTGCGCCGAGATCCACGGCCGTGCCGCCTGGCTGGAGCAGCCGCTCCCGCTCGTGCTGCTCCAGCAGGGTCAGCAGGGCTTCCTCAAGCTTCAGGGTAGAGCGGCTCGGGGCCTGCCCCGGCATGCGCAGTCGCGGGATCCCCAGGTGCCAGGGGGAGCTGTTGGCCACGGGGCTGACGCCCGGGAAGACCGTGGCCGAGTCCGTGAACAGCAGGTGGAGGCGCCACGGTGCATCGGGCGCGAGCGCCCCCCGCTCCTGCAGCGCTGCCCTGACGGCCCGGCCGAACCCTCGGCAGAAACGGGATAGCGCCTTGCCGTCATTGGTGTCCGGATACTCGAGCAGGACATCGGCGAAGATTCCCGTTTCCGGCAGAGCTGCCAGCAGCGGCGTCAGGCGATCGTCCGCCGGCAGGCCTGTCAGCCAGCCACTTCCTGCCAGCCACTGGCGCACGAACACCAGCGCCTTGAACTCCTGTTGCTCCAGCAACGGCCACAGGGGCGCACCGTCCGCACTGTGCAGTTCCACGAGCCCCGTGCCGATGCTGGTGCGGCAGTATCCGGCAAGCCCGGCCTCGGCAGCGCGTTCCGTCAGCTCGGCGGCGGCATCGTTTTCGAATCCGGCACGGGTACAGGCCAGCAGCATGCTGCTGTCGTGCCATTGCTGCGTGGTTGGCATGGCGGCATTGTACGCGCGCCGTCGTGGCATCGCAGGGTGTTTCTGACTGGTGCCGGAAGCAGCTATGCTGAACCATGTCCGGATCCCGATGCCCAACAGTGGGCGTTGGCCTTGAGAACACGAATCAGCAAATCAGCAAGGAGACGGTAATGGAAACCATTCTGCTAATTGTCGGCGCGGCGCTCGTCGCGTTGGTGGCCTCGGCCATCCGCGTCCTGCGCGAGTACGAGCGCGGCGTCATTTTCCAGCTCGGGCGCTTCTGGAGCGTCAAAGGGCCCGGCCTGATCCTGGTCATCCCCCTGATCCAGCAGATGGTCCGCGTTGACCTGCGTACCGTGGTCATGGATGTGCCGAGTCAGGACGTGATCTCCAAGGACAACGTCTCCGTGGGTGTGAACGCCGTGATCTACTTCCGCGTAGTTGATCCGCAGCGGTCCGTGATCAACGTCGAAGACTTCTTCGCCGCTACCAGCCAGCTGGCGCAGACCACCCTGCGCTCGGTGCTCGGCAAGCACGACCTGGACGAAATGCTCCAGGAGCGTGATCGGCTGAACCAGGACATCCAGGAGATCCTCGACGAACACACCGACGCCTGGGGCGTGAAGGTGGCGAACGTGGAGATCAAGCACGTGGACGTGGACGAGAGCATGATCCGCGCGATTGCCCAGCAGGCCGAGGCCGAGCGCAGCCGGCGGGCGAAGATCATCCACGCCGAGGGTGAAATGCAGGCGGCCCAGAAGCTTCAGGACGCGGCCAACATCCTCTCCCAGAACTCCCAGGCGATTCAGCTGCGTTACCTGCAGACCCTGCAGAGCATCGGCCAGGATCAGAATTCTACGGTGGTCTTCCCCGTGCCGCTGGACATGCTCAACTCCCTGGGCGATTTCCTGAAAAGAAGCGCCGAAGGCGCGGGCCAGGGGATGAGCGGCGGTGGCGGCAGCTCCGGCAGCGGCAGCTGAGCCTACCGGCGCAGGGCGCATCGAGGCGTTTCTGGATGCGCTCTGGTTGGAACGGGGCCTCAGCGAACCAACCCTCAAGGCCTATCGTGCCGACCTTCTGGCGTTCGCCGC
>SLMR01000406.1 GCA_007133445.1 Aquisalimonas sp.
GCAGGGTAATGACCACATCCACATCCCGGAGCCCGGTGCCGATGTCGTGATGCACCTGGACCCCAAGGCGCTCCACGTCGCGGGGCAGCAGGGTGCGCGGAGCCACCACCCGCACTTCGCCCACGCCGAGGCCGTTCAGGGCGTGGATCTGGGAGCGTGCCACCCGGGAGTGCAGGATGTCGCCGACAATGGCGACCCGCAGCGGTTCGAACGCGCCCTTGTGGCGGCGGATGGTGTACATGTCCAGCATCGCCTGGGTGGGGTGGGCGTGGCGCCCGTCCCCGGCATTGACGACGGCGACGTCGTCGCCCAGGTGCTCGGCGATGAACTGGGCTGCGCCGCTCTCCGCATGGCGTACCACGAACATGTCGCACTGCATGGCTTCCAGGTTGCGCAGCATGTCCAGCAGGCTCTCGCCCTTGGAAGTGGCCGAGGTGGCGACATCGATGTTGAGGACGTCGGCGGAGAGGCGTTTGGCGGCCAGCTCGAAGGTGGTGCGCGTCCGGGTGCTGGCCTCGAAGAAGAGGTTGATCACGGTGCGCCCGCGCAGCAGCGGGACCGTCTTGATGGACTTCTCGATCACCCCGGTAAAGGAGCCGGCGGTGTCGAGAATCCGCTCGAGCACCTCCCGGGGCAGGCCTTCCGTGGTGAGGAAGTGCCGTAGTCGTCCCTGGTCGTCCAGCTGAATGTCGCGCCCGTTCATGCCTTGTCCTGGATGGTCAGCTCCATGGGCTCCGGCCCCTGGAGTTTAACCCGTTGGCCGTCCGCCAGCGTGATCCGCGTGCCGACCACGTCGGCGGCAACAGGCAGTTCCCGTTCGCCGCGATCCACCAGCACCGCCAGCAGCACCCGCCGGGGCCGGCCGAAGTCGAAGATCTCGTTCAGCGCCGCGCGCACGGTGCGGCCGCTGTAGAGGACGTCGTCCACAAGGATGATGTTGCGGTCATCCACGGCGAAGGGGAGGTTGGACGGTCGCACCTGGGGATGGACTCCCCGGGTGCCCACGTCGTCCCGGTAGAAGGCGATGTCCAGCGTGCCCAGAGGTGCCGCCAGGCCGATCTGGCCGTGCAGTTCCCGGGCGACCCAGGCGCCGCCGGAGTGGATGCCGATCATGGCCGGGTCGCGGATGGCGCGGATGGCGAGCAACTCCCGCAAATCGTCCGCCATGCGGGAGATCAGTGTTGGCACCGGGGCGAGTTCAGTCATGGACACCCTTTCTAGGTGGCTGTGTGATTGTCCGCCAGCCATGTTTCCAGGATGACGCAGGCCGCCATCTTATCAAGTGCCCCGTCACCGCCGCGAGGCGGGGGGCGGTGACCGCGCTCCGTCAACCGCTGCTCCGCCTCGCGGGAGCTCAGACGTTCATCGACGAGATGCACGGTGAGCCCGTACCGGCCCTCGAGCTGGCGCGCGAAGCGCTCGGCGCCGCGGGTCACGGCGTTGGCGCTGCCGTCCGCGTGCTCGGGGCGGCCGACCACCACCGCATCGGGGCGCCATTCGCCCAGCAGCCGCTCGATGCCGGCCCAGTCCGGTTTGCCTTCGCTGGGGCAGTTCAGGGTCTCCAGAGGGCGGGCGCCCCCGGTGATGGTCTCGCCCACGGCCACGCCGATGCGGCGCCGGCCGTAGTCGAACCCGAGGAGGGTGCTGGCGTTCACGCGTGGCCGGCGTCGGAGGACAACAGCGTCATGTCCACGCCGAGCAGGGCGGCGGCCGCTTGCCAGCGTTCGCTGCTATCGCGCTCGAAGATGATGTCGGCACTGGCCGGACCGTTGAGCCAGGCGTTCTGGGCCAGTTCCTCTTCCAGCTGCCCGGCCTCCCAGCCGGCGTACCCCAGGGCCACCAGATAGCGGGATGGTCCACGCCCTTCGGCGATGGCCGCCAGGATGTCGCGCGAGGTGGTGACGCAGACGTCGTCGGAGACCTGCAGGCTGGAATCCCAGTCGCCGCCGGGGCTGTGCAGCACGAATCCGCGCTCGCGCTGGACCGGGCCACCCATGTACACGGTCTGTCCGGCGATGGCCGCCGTCGCCGGCTCGATGTCCAGGTGCTCGAGCAGCTCCCCCAGGGTGACGTCGGTGGGGCGGTTGATAATGATGCCCAGTCCACCATCGTCATTGTGCTCACACAGGTACGCCACCGACTGATGGAAATTGGGATCGTCCAGCGTCGGCATGGCGATCAGGAAGTGGTTGGTCAGGGATGCATGCTCGTCCATGGGGTCAGTATCCGTCAGCGCGGGGGAGTGGCTCAAGGGAAACGCGTCGCCCCGCGGTCAGCGCGCCTCCAGCTGCCCGTCGCTCACGAACTGCCAGGTGCGGGTGATCACCAGCTGGTCCTTGCCGTCGAGCACTTCCTCGGGTACGGCCGGGAATGGCCCGGCCATTTCCACCACCCGTTTGGCGGACTCGTCCAGCAGCGGGTAGGGGGAGTTATCGAGAACGCGGATGTCCACAACCGAGCCGTCCGGCTCCAGCGTGACCTCGACGATGAGGGATCCCGACAGGCCACGCCGCCTGGCCTCGTCCGGGTAGTTGAGATTGCCCACCTGCTCGATGCGCTCGATCCAGCCCTGCATGTAGGCGGCGGCATCGTGGGCCCGGGTGCGGGCATTAATGCGCTGCCTCGAGGGGTAGCGCGCATTCCAGTCAATGCTGCGGCTGGTGTCGGCGATGTCCCGCGCCACCTGCTCGTCGGCGTCCACCAGATCCCGGTTGGGGGAGTGCTCCGGTTGCGGTTCGTTGATCTCCGGGTCCGGGATCTGTTCAGGAGACTCCTCGGTAGTGACGCGGCGTGTCTCGTCCGCCGCCGGATCGGGCCGCTGACTGGGCGCCGCGGACACCGCGTCGCTCATGTCGCGGGGGTCCGGTAGCAGGGAGCTGGGCTCCGCCGGGCGCATGGCCTCCTCGGCAGTACCACCACCGTCCTGATCGTCTGGCGCCAGGAAGTCGTAGTCGTCCGGCGCCTCTTCGCTGGGTGACTGGGCCAGGGTGATCTCGATCAGCGGCGGAGTGTCCGATTCCCCCATGGGTAGAGTGAAGCCCACGCCAAGGATGACCGCGCCATGCAGGGCTGCCGCCATGAAAAGCGTCATGCCGAGGCGGTCGCCGGGTTTGATCAGCGGCTTGCTCATACTGGGAAACGGGTCGTTGACGTCACTGTCGCGCCGCCGGGATGTCTGCGGAAGTCATCGTAGCATGCGCAAGACCGCGCCGTCGTTCCCGGACGCGGTCCGCATTTCCGGGATCAGGGACGCAACACGAGCCGGTCCAGCAGTCGGCCGCTGATGTCCCAGCCATTGGCCGCATCGAGTTCCCGGACACAGGTCGGGCTGGTGACGTTGATTTCGGTCAGGTAGTCACCGATCACGTCCAGGCCGACAAAGCGCAGTCCGCGCTCCACCAGGGCCGGGCCCACCTGGGCACAGATCCAGCGGTCGCGCTCGCTGAGGGGAACGCTTTCACCTCGGCCGCCCGCGGCCAGATTGCCGCGCGTCTCCCCGGCGGCGGGAATGCGCGCCAGCGCCGCGTCCACCGGTTCACCGTCGATCATCAGGATGCGTTTGTCACCGTCCCGGATCTCGGGCAGGTAGCGTTGCGCCATGATGTACTGGGTGCCACCTTCGGTGAGGGTGGCGATGATCACCGAGGTGTTCGGGTCACCGTCGGCGACCACGAAAATCGACCGCCCCCCCATGCCATCCAGCGGTTTCAACACCGCCTTGCCCTGTTCAGCGATGAGC
>SLMR01000387.1 GCA_007133445.1 Aquisalimonas sp.
CTGCCGGAGTTCCTAGTCACAGCAACGGCGCAGATCGAGGCGGCAGTCCCCGGTGTCCGGGTCTGCCCCTTCGGCCATCTGGGCGATGGCAACATCCACTTCAACCTGTCGCAGCCCCGGCATGAGACGGCCGCGGACTTTCTCGCCCGCTGGGAGGCGTGCAACCGGGTGGTGCACGACGTGGTGGCCGACCTCGGCGGCTCCATCGCTGCGGAACACGGCGTCGGGCAACTGAAGGTCGCGGAACTGGAGCGGCTCAAGGACCCGGTGGAGCTCGATCTGATGCGCAGCGTCAAGGCGGCGCTGGATCCCCGGGGCATCATGAACCCGGGCAAGGTCGTCCGCCATCCCCGCGACTGAGCCAACGACACCTCAGAAAGGCAGGTGCACCTGCACGTTACCGCCGCCGAAGGCGGCACGATGCAGCCGCGCCGTCGGGTTCAGGGTCACGTACCCACCGGTGGCCTGGTTCACGGTGATCTGCAACGGCAGGGTGAGCTTGCCGTACAGGCCGCGCGCATCGTCCGTGGAGCCGTCCTCGCGCTCGCGGATATCGGCGTGATTGAGGAACACCCCGGGCGCAAACCGCAGGCGCTCGCTCAAGCGCCACGTCACGCCGGCGTAGGCCATGCGCTCGATGCGCTCGTGGCGGTCCACACGGTCATCGTCCGCAGGCCGGCGGTCCCGCTCCGACAGGCGGAAGTAGCGCACCCCGCCCCAGAGATCCAGAGCCTCGTCGACGTCATGCCGCAGCTCGGCGGTCACCTGACTGTGGCGGCGGCGCAAACGGCTGTCGTCGAAATCACCGCCGGTATCATCCAGACGGCGGGTGGTGTAGAGCCCCTCCGCCTCGATGCTGCCTGACCAGCGACGTCCCAGCTCCACGTCGGCGCCCAGACCGGCGCGGCCCTGCTCGTAGCGGTAGACGAACCGGCGCGCCGTGTCACGCAGACGCAGATAGTCGTTGTAGTTGGCGAAGCCGTAAACCGTCACCGGTCCGGCCCGGCGGCCCCCCTCAAGATAGTAGGTGTAGGGCTGGCGCTCGTAGGCGGCATCTCCCTGCTTGCTGGTGAAGGTGACATCGGGGATGGCGATCGCCGCCCGGAAGCGGTGGCCGTCCTCGCCGTCCCAGGCCAGTTCGGTCTGGACATCAACGTCCTCCTTGGCACCTTCGATATCGCCGTACAGGGTCGCCCGCCAGCGTTCGTCGAGACGCGCGCCGACGCCCACGAGGTTGCGATCGTAGCGGCCGTCGAAATCCTCGAACCGGCGGTAGCGATAGCGGAAATGGGCCGGCGCATCCGCACCGGCGGTGATCTGGATGTCCTGGCGGGTGTAGAACTCGTCACTGCGGGTGCTCCCGGCGGTGCCGAACACACCGTCGCGGGCGGGTCGGCCGCCATGGCCCAGAACCGGGCCGGGCTCAAAGGTGAACCGGTGCAGGAAGCTCTCGGCGTTGTAGTCGAACTGCCGTCCCTCGATGGCATCCCGGCGAAAGGGCTCCGGTTCGCGCCAGTCGGCAGCCAGCTCCGTGGCCATCAGAAGCAGACAGCTGCACCAGAGCACAGCATTCCATGACTGCGACACCCGCATGCCCCCAACTCCCTTTCGACTCCCGTGACGAGGCGTCATGGTAAGGGCAACCTCGGTGCAAGCGGAAACGCTCCTCCAAGGGCGAAGGCCCGGGATCTCGACTAATCTTTGAGTAGGCGCCCGGCGCGGCGGCCTGATGGAGGATCATGCCCATGCAGCACCCTGACCCGAGCAATGCAAGTTTCGAGCAATGGCGCGATTTGGCGCGCGCGAACCCGGCACTGTTCGAGGAACGCCGTCGCGCCGCCATCGCCGCGCTCATCAGTAGCGCGCCGCCGAAGCGTCGGCAGCGCCTGGAGCGGCTGCAGTGGCGCATTGACCGGGAGCGCGAACGGCACCCGGACCCGCTGGCCGCGTGCACGCACCTGTCCCGGATGATGTGGGACTCCGTGCACGGTCAGGGCGGACTGGTGGCCATGATCCGTGAGCTGGATGCGCGCTGGCGCGGGCTGCCACCACGGGAACTGCAGCGGGCTTCGATCATCCCGTTCCCGGGCGGCGGCCGCCCCCGGTGAGGGCACGACACCTGTTGCCATTCGCCGGCGTGGGCGGTATGATCCGCGGCCTTGTCAAACACTTGCGGGTCGTTCCGTGGACGAGCCGCCCACAGCTGCAGGTCTAGGGTCATGAAGAAGGACATCCATCCCAACTACCGGGAAGTCGTTTTCCAGGACATCGCCTCGGATTTCGCGATCCTCACCCGCTCCACGGTGCGGACCGACGACACGATCACCTGGGAGGACGGCAAGGAGTATCCGCTTGTCAAGGTGGAGGTCTCCAGCAAGAGTCATCCGTTCTACACCGGTAAACAGCGCGTACTCACCAGCGGTGGCCGCGTGGACCGCTTCAAGCAGAAGTACGGTCGTCTGGGCAAGACCAAGCAGTAAGTCTTCCGGTCGCGCCAGTCAGGCGCTCACCGCCCGCAAAAGACCCGCGCCTGAGCGCGGGTCTTTTGCGTTGCAGCATCAACGCGCCAGCAACAATAGAACAAAGAAGGGGAGAAACCGGCTTTTTCGCGACAATTTCCAGGAAAATAGAGAAAAATCTGCCGATTTTCGTGCATCCTCCTACCTTCTTCCCCGCCTGATCCATTGCTGTTACTATCTTCGCGGTTCGGTCGCGTAGTCGGGTTTCGATCCACCGGCATCGAAGCCTGGACGCACAGGTTCCAACCTGCGGCGCTGCGATTCGGGATCAAGCACATATCCCGCGGCGACCGTGGTTCCGGAGCTCTTACCCGGCAAACGCCACCACAGTGCGGCCCGGTGCCGCAGGCTCAGGTGTGGCCCGAGAGGCCCCTGGAGACTCAGGAGTACAGCGAATGTCCAAGAACACTGTGACGCTCACGGACAACACCTCTGGCAAGAGCCTGGAACTGCCCGTGCGCGAAGGGACCCACGGCCCGAAAGCAATCGACATCAAGTCCCTGTACGGGGAGCTCGGGCAGTTCACCTACGACGCCGGCTTCACGTCCACGGCCAGCTGTCGCAGCGACATCACGTTCATCGACGGCGATGAGGGCACGCTGCTGTATCGCGGCTACCCGATCGAGCAGCTCGCCGAACAGAGCAGCTTCCTGGAGGTTTCTTACCTGCTCCTGTACGGGGAACTGCCGACGCAGCTGGAGCTCGAGAACTTCGTCGACTCCATCACCCGCCACACCATGGTTAACGAGAGCCTGAAGAACTTTTTCGATGGCTTTCACTATAACGCGCACCCGATGGCCATGCTGACCGCCGTGGTGGGGTCACTGTCCGCCTTCTACCACGACAGCATCGACATCAACGACCCGGCCAGCCGCAACCTGTGTGCGCACCGCATCATCGCGAAGATGCCCACCATTGCAGCGGCGGCGTTCAAGCATTTCGTCGGCGAGCCATTCGTCTACCCCAAGAACCGCCTCAGCTACAGCGGCAATCTGCTGAACATGCTGTTCTCGCGGCCGTCGGAGGAGTACCGGATCAATCCGGTCGCGGAGAAGGCCCTGGATCAGCTCCTGATCCTGCACGCAGATCACGAACAGAACGCCAGCACCTCCACGGTGCGCCTTGCCGGCAGCACGGGAACCAACCCGTTCGCCGCCATCTCGGCCGGCTGCGCCGCCCTCTGGGGGCCGGCCCATGGCGGCGCCAACGAGGC
>SLMR01000180.1 GCA_007133445.1 Aquisalimonas sp.
CCCGAGCAGATCCAGAACCACGTCGACGCCTTCACCGGTCTGCTGGCGGACCGTGTCCAGCACCGGGCCCTGCTCCTCGGCGTGGGCCACATCCAGCCCCCAGTGGCGCACCTTGTCCAGGCGCTCGGCCTTGCGGCTGGTACCGATGGTGCGGGCGCCCAGGGCGCGGGCCAGCTGCATGCCGGCGATGCCGATACCCGAGGTGGCGGCGCGGATCAGGCACCAGCCGCCCGCCTGGAGTCCGCCCTCCAGGAACAGGGCCCGGTAGGCGGTAAGGAACGCCTCCGGGACCGCCGCCGCTTCCGTCAACGACAGGGTGTCCGGCACCGTCAGCGTCTCCCGTTCGTGGACCACAAGCTGCTCGGCATACGCGCCGCCGCCGATCAGCCCCATGACCCGGTCGCCCACCTTGCGCTGCTGGACGTTGCTGCCCACGGCATCCACCACGCCCGCGTATTCCAGCCCCGGTACATCCTTGCTGGCGCCGGGCGGGGCCGGGTACAGCCCCTGGCGCTGCAGCAGGTCGGCGCGATTCAGCCCGGCGGCGTGGACGCGCACGCGCACGTCGCTGGGGCCGACCTCGGGGTCCGGCGCATCGCGCCATTCCAGGACGTCGGGCGTTCCGGGCTGGGTGATGGTCCACGCTTTCATGGTGCTGCCTCCTCCGGCGCAGGGATTATCGTTTGGTGGCCTGTCAGTCTCCGTCCGGCGGGTGTGCGCGTCAACGCCCGGGGGCGGGGGCGAATCGCTCAGGGCGGGGGTTTGCAGGGTTCTGCAGTGAACGTGAACCACGTCTCATCTGTTGCCGCCGGGTGTTGAGAAGACTGTCGGGAAGGTGTATATTGCAATGCAGCAATATACAGACTGGTCTATATCGGTGACTGCCATGACACACTCCCTGTTGTTCCCCCGAAGCTGGGCCGGCGATCCGGTCATTCGGCGCCTGTTGTGGGGCGAGCGTGACCTCTGGCGTGAACACCTTCTACGGCTGGGGCCCCAGTCCCGGCGGAACCGTTTCGCCGGCCCCGTCAGCGACACCTTCGTGCGCCGCTACTGCGATGACGCCAGTCCTCTGACTCGGGAGCTGTATGGTGCCTTTGTGGACGGTGAACTGCGGGCCGCGGGGGAATTCGCCCTGTTCGACCGCAACTGGCCACGTCGGGCGGAGCTGGCGTTCAGTGTCGAGGAGCCGTGGCAGAACCAGGGGCTGGGCAGCGCGCTGTTCCGTCGTCTGCTGGTGCACGCCCGCAATCAGTCGGTGCGCCGGGTCTACATCATTGCGGAACCCGGGAACGCGCCCATGCACCGGATCGCGCGGAAGAACGGCATGGCGCTGAGTGTCGACGCCGACGAGGTGGCCGGTCGTCTGGAACTGGTGGGACCGTCGTACCTCTCGGTGATGGAGGAATTCGTGGAGGAGGGCGTTGCCCTGTGGCGGCGGGCACCGGACCTGCGCGCCCTGGCCATGGCCGGCTGACCCGGCGCCGTCAGAGCATGCCGGTCTGCAGCTTGGCGGCGTCGGTCATCATCTCCGCGGACCACGGCGGATCGAACACAAGTTCCACGTTGCAGCGCTCGATGGTGGGCACCAGTTCCACCTTGTGCTGGACATCACTGGCGATGATGTCGCCCATGCCGCACCCCGGCGCCGTGAGCGTCATCTGGATGTCCACCTCGCGCCGGTTGTCGTCAATCCTGCGGATCTCGCAGTGGTAGACCAGCCCCAGCTCGACGATGTCGATGGGGATTTCAGGGTCGAAACAGGTGTGCATCTGGTCCCACACCAGGTTCTCCACGTCCTGGTCCGATGCGTCGTCCGGCAGTTCCGGCAGCGGCGTTGGTTCCTTGCCGATGGCGTCGGCATCCACGCCGGCGATCCGGAACAGGTTGCCCTGGATGTAGACCGTGTAGCTGCCTCCCAGGGCCTGCGTGATCACGCCTTCCACGCCCTCCGGGATGGTCCCGGAATCCCCGGCCGGGATCACCACCGCGTCGCAGTCACGGTTGAATATGACGGGTTCGCCGCCCGGGCTGTACATGGCTGTCCTCCGCGTACCGATAAACCGTACCTTTCCGGTCCGGTATTGTATCAGCGACGTGGTTTCTGTCCCACCAGTGCAGTGGTTTGGTCGGTTGCAATTTCCATGGCAGTCGTTGACCGTACCGGAGGGCCGGAACGGACAATGATTGCCGTGCCGGGGCTCGGTGCAAGGGGGACAACGGGGAGGCTGGACAGCCATGTGGAATCGCGACGGCGGACGACGCAAGAAGTGGCGGATCGCGGTGCTGCCCGGCGACGGGATCGGGCCGGAGGTGATGGCGGTCACCCTGGATGCGCTGCGGGCGGTTGCCGATCAGGGCGGGCCAACCATGACGCTGGATGAGCTGCCCTGGCCCTCCCACCACTGGCACCGGGACAACGGCAAGATGATGCCGGACGACTGGAAGGCCACCCTGGCCGGCTACGACGCCATTCTGCTCGGTGCCCTGGGCGACCCCGGGCCCACCAGCGATCCGGACCGCTACCTCCTCTCCGACGCCGTCTCCCTCGGCCCGCTGCTGGACATCCGCAAGGGCTTTGACCAGTGGGCCTGTGAACGCCCGGCCATGCTGCTGGACGGCGCGCCGCAGTATCTTGCCGACGAGCGCGCCCGGGATCTGGACATGCTGGTGATCCGCGAGAACAGCGAGGGCGAGTACGTGGGCCAGGGCGGTCGGCTCGCTCCGGGCACGCCGCGGGAAGTGGCCACGCAGATGGAAGTGTTCACCCGCGCCGGCGCCGAGCGTATCTTCCGCCACGCCTTCGAGCGTGCCAGCGCGCGCGCCGCGGAGCGGGAGGCCGGCACCCTCCGCACCCGGGAGTTTCCCCTGCCTGACGGCGGGACCGCCCGTGCCCAGGTGTGCCTGATCACCAAGCGCAATGCACTGCGTTACTGGGGCGAGATGTATACGGAGGTGTTCGCCGAGGTCGCCGCGGACTACCCCGGCATCGCGACCCACCACGAACTGGTGGATGCCGCCTGCATGAAGTTCGTCATGAGCCCCTGGCAGTTCGACGTGGTGGTCGCCAGCAACCTGCAGGGCGACATTCTCACCGACCTGGCGGCCGTGCTGAGCGGTGGTATGGGCGTCGCGCCGTCGTGCAATCTGAATCCGGCGGATCGCCGGCAGCCACCGATGTTCGAGCCCACCCACGGCAGTGCGCCGGATATCGCCGGGCGCAATCTGGCGGGCCCGCAGGCCATGTTGCTCACCGGGGCCATGATGCTGGACTGGATGGGTGAGGAGGACCCGCGCGCGGCTACCGCCGCTCGCCGGTTGCGGGACGCGGTGGAAGCCGACCTGCGCGTGCACGGCACCATGCAGCGGGAGACGTCGGCGATCGGTGACGCAGTGCTGGCGGCGTTGGCGTAACCCGTTGTCGTGGCGCGGCCGCGGGCTTGCCGCACCCGGTTTGAAGCCCCGCGAGAGGCGGGTGTAAACTCGACGCTTCACTGATCCCGAGGAGGTTCCAATGGCCAACGCGCCCGGTCATATCACGCCGCTCATGAAACAGTCGTCCGGCATCACGGCGACCCGCGGCGAGGGCATGTACCTCTACGACGACGCCGGCAACCGCTACATGGACTTCAGTTCCGGTATCGGCGTCACCGGGACCGGGCACTGTCACCCGAAAGTGGTGGCGGCGGCCCAGAAACAGGTGGAAACCCTGATCCACGG
>SLMR01000229.1 GCA_007133445.1 Aquisalimonas sp.
GCGCGGATAGGTCCACATGACGTAGTCGTCATCGAGGTGGGTTCCGAAGCGCTGGGTGACGCCGGTCTCCGGCATGGTCTCCCGGCGCATGGAGGCGGAGTTGTCCAGGGTGAACATGACGTTGGGCTGGACCGCGTCGGTCACGAACAGGGGCTTGGGGGCCAGTGCCATGCCCGGGTATGCTGTCGTCGGCAGCGTTGTGCTGATGGCCATCCCGACCGTTAACGTAACCACCGTCAGTCTGCGTCCTTGCGGCTGCATGGTGTGTTCACTCCTGTTTTGGTTCGCGTGATTAATGCGGGCGGTATTGTGACTCCAGGTAGACGAATGGCTTGTCGGCGTTCGATCCGCCCCATGCCCGGACCACGATCCGGAACAACTGATCGCCGGCCCCGGACGGCGGTGCGTCGGCTGCAAGGTCCTGGCCGGCTTCCCGTTCCGCACTGAACGGGCGCTGTTTGATCATGTACTCGGGCGGGCGTGACGGGGATACGGCGTCCATGCCCATATCCCTGACTGCCCAGTCCCCGGGCTCTGCCTCTGAAGGGTGTCGCGGGAAAGCCTCCTCGCCGTAGTGGAACAGGTGCGATTCCGCTCCGCCGGAGTCGCTGAAGTCGAGTTCACGGCCCTGATCATCGAGCCAGCGTTCCACGTCCCGCAGCGCCGTCTCACCAGCCTCGAACGCCAGATTGCGGTCGCGCAGGTTACCCGCCATGCGTTCTTCCATGATGGTCCCGCGCATGGCGAAAACGCCGATCAGGGTCATGATGAGGAGGAAGACAAGGGCAACGATGAGCACCGCGCCGCGCTCCTGCGGTTGTGCCATCCCCAGGGCCGTGTGAGCGCGAGGGCACGGCCTCGTTGCGTCACGGGACCGCGCCTTCATGGCGTCCGGTTCCTCAGCGTGATCGTGGTCGTGGCCACCTGGCCGACTCGCCGATTGATGTTGCGTCCGTCGATCAGGGGGTCATTGTTGCCGTTGACGAGGTTGCCGAGCAGATCGAATTGCGCATCATGCGGTTCTGTCAGGATTTCGTCGCTGGTCAGCAGAAGGCTGGTGCGGACGCTGATGACGCCTGCCCAGTCGTCGGCGCCCATGTCCTGCGCCGCCCGGTAGCGGTCCACTTGGCCGTTGCCGTCGGTGTCCTGTCCATACTGGATGGCCATGTAATCGACGTTCTCGACGAGTTCCATGGACCGGCGCGCATTGTCCGAGGCCGCAAGGTCGCGCCGGAAAAGTGCAGGGTTCCCTTCGCCATTTGTCCCCAGGTAGTACACGTACCGGTGGGTGCGCATGGCGTTGACGCTGCCTGTGAACGCGTTACTCGCGCCCAGGTCGTCATGCGGGGTATTGACGTCGTCGCCATGGGCGACACTGACGGAGGTTCCCGGTCCGTCGGAGACATTGGAGATTTCGGCGATCTCGGTGCGCTCGCAGTCGGTGATGGTGATGAGGTCGCCCCCGGTGAGGTCGTCCGGATTCCTCTCCAGGCTGAACTCGAAGCCCTCGAACGATCCCTCCTCCACCAGGGCTTTGCCGGGTCCGGCGAACGTGATCCGGACTGCGGGTGTGTCTTCAAGCGCGTGGTCGGGGCGGTCGCCGTCCCATATGGCGCTGGAACTGGCGTCATCGGTGCCCATGATGGCGTCTTCGGGTGCGACGATGTCCGACGGCGCCCGCTTCGCCATGATGCGCTCCGGTTCGGCATGGGCACTGCGTGGACAACCGCTGTAGCCTGCCAGCCGGATGTCCCTGGCCAGCAGGTCGAGTACGAAGCGCGCATTCTCCTGGACCCGCGAGAGCCCCTCCTGTGACCGGTTGGTCGCCGAGGTGCTGACGTAGATCTGGGCAACCCCCAGCAACAGGATCAGCGAGATGGCAAGGGCGACCATGAGCTCGACAAGCGACAGGCCCCGGTGGAATCGTCCCGCATTCCAGTGTTGCCTCTTCATATGCGTGACGCTGTCCGGAAGCTGGTTAGTCGTTGCTCATTGTCTTCATCCAGTCGCTCATCAGCCCACCGGATATCGATCATGACCCGGCCGTCACGATCGACACTGACCGAGGCGCCGCAATCATCGCCATCGCAACTGCCGCTGCACAGGCCCGGGAACGCGGTTTGCACCTGTCGTAACCATTGATCCATGTCCTCCGCCGCAATGCCACTGCCGCTGCCGGAGAAGTCGCCGAAATCCACGTCATAGTCCCCGCTTCTCGCGGCATCGGTATTCGCTCGCATGCGGTCAAGGAGATCCTGGGCAAGAGTGGTCGCCTGTGATACCTGGGCCGCCGATTGATTGCTCTGAAGGCTGGCGGTCTGGAGTCCGGCAAGTCCGAGCAGGCCGATGGACAGCACCAGCAGCGCGACCAGGATCTCCAGCAGGCTGTACCCACCCTGTCGTTTCACGGATCGAGTGTTCATGGCCTTTGAATCAGTTGGTGTTTGATTGATGTCGACTCGGCGCACCGACCGTCGGCAGTATTGCCGCGATCAGAGCATGGATTCAATGAGCATCAAACCGCTGGTCGGTTGCGCACTCCAACTCTTAGCCGGACTGGGCGCGCTCGCCCAGAGTGCTTACGACGAATTGCATGATCCACCCGACGAGCGGCATTCCTCGGATCGTCACCGTTTCTTAACCTGCGTCAAGCACGTACCGTACTGGGCATGCACAATGAGAGAACAATTCGCTTCAGGAGGAGGACGGACTCATGGCCAGCACGATCAAGACCATTCTGGTGCCGGTGGACGGCTCCAAACACGCCGCCGCCGCGGTCCGTTATGCCGACGTGCTCGCGCGCAAGCTCGGGGCCAGTGTGCAGTTGCTGCACGCCTTTCCGGAGTCCGCCCGGGCATTGATGGAGCGTCTCGGGAACACCACCGAGCAGGCCATCGCCGCGCGGCTGTCCCCTGACGCCTTTGGTGCCATGCGCAAGGAGAGCGCGGCCCGCGCCTTCGCCAATGGCCGAAGCCTGTTGCCGGAGGATGCCGTTGAGATCGAGGAGCTCATCATTGATGGCGACCCGGCGGAAGCGTTGACCGAACACGCGAAGAAGGTCGAGTCCCCGATCATCATCATGGGCCGGCGCGGGCTCGGTCGGGTGCGGGAGTTCCTCGTGGGCAGTGTCAGCGAGGGCGTGATCCTGCGCGCCACCTGCCCGGTGACGGTCATTTCCGACGACGACGTCGTCACCACAAACACCTACATCGTGCCCGTGGACGGCTCCAAGTCCTCCATGGTCGCGGTGCAGCATGCTGCTGGTCTGGCCGGGGCCACCGGTGCGTCGATCCACCTCCTGCACGTGTTTCCGAACACGCCCAGGGAGATCCCCGGTGTTGGTGGCAGCATGGCCGAGCTGGCCGGCGTCGGCCCGTTTGCTGACGAGAGCTTTGCCGAGCTGGGTCGCGAGACGGCCGAGCGTGCTTTCAAGCAGGCCCGGGCAGAAATCGACGATGCCAGTCTCGAGGTGGTGGATGTCCGCCGCGGTGGTGATGCGGCCACGGCCATCAACGCCTACAGCCGGGAGGTCGGTGAGGCGGAGATCATCATGGGCCGGCGCGGCCTGTCCCGTCTGGAGGCATTCGTCATGGGCAGTGTCAGCCGGCGCGTCGTCCATGGCGCCTACTGCCCGGTCACCGTCCTGCATTGATACTCCCGCCAGCGCTCCGGCCGCGCCAAGCGGCCGGAGCGCAATCTA
>SLMR01000260.1 GCA_007133445.1 Aquisalimonas sp.
AAGGGGGCGGTGGCGCTGAGTCCCCGGGGGGAGCTGCACACCCGGGAGAACATCCGCTCGCGGCTGAACATGCGGGATTTCATGGACACCCTGCGCGCCAGTGGCGTGGATACCGGCGGCGCGCCGGCCATGAGCAAGGCGGACCGGCAGCGTTTCGCCAACCATCTGGATCGGTTTCTGGCGAGCCAGAAAGGGGGCGCACGATGAGGGTCCACAGCGGCGTCACCATCGGCGGCCAGTACGGGCCGGGGCGCTAACCGGAGATGACCCGCTCCGGGGTGACTACCATGTCCACTGGCCGGTCGTGGGGTTCCACCGGCAGCTCCGGGACCAGGTGCTCCTCGAAGGCCAGCGCGATGCTGGTGCCCACGGGATTGCTCTCCAGCCAGCGGTCATAATAGCCGCGCCCGTGGCCGATGCGCTCGCGGGCCTCGGTGAAGGCGACGCCCGGAATGATGGCGACATCGAACGGGCCCGCTGCCGGGGTGTCGTGCACCGGGGCGAGAATGCCCCATTTTCCGGCCACCAGATCGTCCCAGCCCGTCATCGGGACAGCACGGATGGTGGTCGCGTCGATGATGCGCGGAATGGCCACCTGCTGGCCCCGGCCAAGCAGGCTGTCGATGAGTCCGTGGGTGTCCACTTCGCTCCCGAACGAGACGAACACGAACACGTTGCGCGCGTCGGCAAGCTCGGGCAGGGCCAGTACCCGCTCACGGATGCGCGCGCTGGCGGCCCGGCGGGTGTCGGCTGACAGCCCGTCACGGGCCGCCAGCACGGCTTCCCGGACCTGCCGTTTCTGCTCCTGGGTGGGGACGGCTGACATGGGGTGTGGAGCTACCGCTCCAGGTACTGCAGCTTGTCTGGCACCTCCGCCCACTCATCGGCGTCCTCCGGGGCATCCTTTTTCTCGGTGATCACCGGCCATTCCTGGGAAAGCTCCGCGTTGAGCTCGAGGAAATCGAACTTCTCCGGTGGCAGGTCATCCTCGGAATAGATGGCGTCCACGGGGCATTCCGGTTCGCAAAGGGTGCAGTCGATGCACTCGTCCGGATCGATGACGAGGAAATTCGGCCCCTCGTGGAAGCAGTCAACGGGGCAGACTTCCACGCAGTCCGTGTACTTGCACTTGATGCAGCTGTCGATGACGACGTAGGTCATGTTGGCTCCGCATGGTTCGGGTGCATGTGCCGCGTCGGCAAATAATGTATTATAAAAGCATCGATCCGTACAGGCCGTGAGGCGGCCGATCCTGGTCTGGGTCCACGCAGAAACGTGGCATTTACGGGCTCCTGGCGGAAGACGAAGGGGAGGGCTGAATGGCGGGCGCAACACCCGATGGAGTGCTGACGCATCAGTACACCGCTGTGCTGGACCTGCGCGTCCATGATCCCCGCGAACGGCTGCCCCTGCTGGAACTGACGCTCAGCGCCCTGAGCCCGGGTGAGGATCTTCTCCTGGTCACCGATTCCCAGCCCGCTCGGCTGCGTGACCACATCCATCAGCAGTACGGACAGGAGTGGGCCTGGGAGCAGTTCGAAGCCGGTCCCGAGCTGTGGCGCGCCCGGTTGGTGCGGACAGAGACCGGACAACCGGCATGATGCGGAGAGACCGATGGAACTGACCTACCATACCGATTACAGCCTGCGGGTGCTGATGTTTGCCGGTGCGCATCGAGAGCGGCGCGTCACCATGCGCGAAATCGCCACCGCCTACGCAATCTCCCTGGAGCACCTGCGCAAGGTCGTCCATCGGCTCTCTCAGAAGGGGTTCCTGGCCACGGCCAAAGGGCGGGCCGGGGGCCTGACGCTGGCACGACCGGCGGAGGAGATCCGGATCGGGGACGTGGTCATGGCCATGGAAGACTCCCTGGCCATTGTCGATTGCAGCCGCCAGCCATGCCCCCTGTGCGGCGGCTGTTCTCTCAAGCACGTGTTTGAGAGCGCACGGCAGGCGTTCGTGGAGCGTCTCAACACCTTTACCGTGGCCAGCCTGCTCGAGAACAACGACACGTTCACCGAGCTTCAGCGCCTCGGGCGGCCTGCCTGAACTGGCTGGTCCCAGCACGTTCGCGGCGTGGCTGATCAGCCGGACATGGATGCGTGCACGATCGCGGAGCGCTGGCGAATCTGGGCCGCCATGTTGGAGGCCCGCATGACTTCCCCCCAGGTATCCAGCCCCTGGGCTTCCAGCCGGTCGATCAGGCGCACCAGCAGTTCCGCCGTGGCGAGGGTGTCGCCCAGTGCCGTATGGCGACCGGTGACGGCGATGCCATAGCGCTCGCACAGGGCGTCCAGGGAGTGGTCCTCCTCGTCGCCGTCGAGCATGTGCGACAGCAACAGGGTGTCCAGCAACGGGTTGTCGAACTCGACACCGCTCTCCGCCTGCTTGAGGCTGATGAACTTCATGTCGAACGCGGCATTGTGGGCCACCATCACCGCATCGCCCACGAACTGCTTGAACTGCGGCAGCACCACCTGGATGGCCGGCTTGTCCTCCACCTGCTCCTCGGTGATGCCGTGGAAGCGGATCGAGGCCTCGGGAATGGAACGTCCCGGGTTGACCAGACGCTCGAAGGTCTCGCCGGTCAGCACCCGGTGCTTCACCACCCGCACGCCGGCGATGGAGATGATCTCGTCGCCGCCCATGGGGTCAAGCCCGGTCATCTCGCAGTCGAACACCACGAACGAAAGCTCCCGCAACGGCGTGGCGGCCAGTTCCTCGTCGCCCGCATGCTTGCGCATGAGGCCGAAGTCGTAGAATTCCGGCCTCGCGGGCAGCCGCTCGGGCTCGGGCAGGAACTGCGGGCGCGTTGGTGCCGGCAACGGCAGGCGGACGACCGCCTCGACGGAATCCCGGTTGGCGGTCTGGCTCCAGGGTTCGCAGTCGTGGCGCTCCAGCACCTCGCGCATGCGCTGGCCGCTGCCGTCGTCATCGCAGGGCGTATCCAGCCAGTCCTCAAGGACCTCCGCAGGGAGTGGCGAGCCCTGCCAGCGCAGGTCGAGATACACGGCTCGGTCGGCAAGCAGGGCTTCCAGGTCGAACTCGGTCGCCCCCGTTTCCCGATGCACGCGGCGGACCAGGCAGTCCAGCATCTGCATCAGGGACAGGCTGTCCCCGTGCAGCCACAGCGGCATCCCGACCAGTTGCAGCCGCAGATCCGGCGTGTCTTCCAGGCGCCGCTGTACGCAGCCGACCAGGTCGCTGACGTGCAGGTCGGCCATGGGCCAGCGACCGAGGAGCTGGCCACTGATCTCCTGCCCTAGTTCCTGAATGCGCCGGCTCAGGGTTTCGCTTTCGCGCAGGATGACGTCGTCGAACCGGCTGCGCTCCGGCGTTTCCATGTCCGGATAGGCGTGAATCGTCTCCGCGGCGGCGCGCAGGTTGCCGACCACGCCGCGGAGTTCGCGGGTCAGTGCCAGACGGATGGCGTCCCCACGGGCGAGCAGGGCGACGTCGTCGGAGATGTCGACCAGCGTGACCAGATATCCGGTAATGGCGCCGTGGTTATCCAGGATCAGCGCCACGCGGGAGTGCAGCATCTGGCCGGAGTCCAGGCTGCTGCTGACGAACGGTGCGGTGAGTTCCGAGGCCACGGAAACGCCATTGGCGTGGTGGCGCTCCAGGCGTTCCAGAGTGTGCTCGACCGGCGCCCGGGAGAGCACGTTGAACAGGGGGAGGCCCA
>SLMR01000113.1 GCA_007133445.1 Aquisalimonas sp.
ATTGCATGTCGTCCTCGTAGGCGAACGGCTCCAGCGGCAGCAGCACGGGGTCGGTAGTGGGCAGGCCGTTGGCGCCCAACGCCAGTCCCGGCAGCGCCAGGGTCACTGCCGGTGCGCAGACAAGGAATCGGTACGGCATGGCGGTCTCCTCCAGCCAGCGGTTTCACTCCATGACACCGCCAGCAAGCCGGGGCGGCAATAAGGAGTTTCACGGATGGACGGGACGATGGCCTGCCTACGAATCACACCCGTTTCTGTCACGGGACATAGGTCAGTAGAAATGCGTAATTGCTGAGTCAGGTGGGCAAACTCTATTATGGACCTTTAGGTACAAAATAGAGGGAAGATTCATGAGCGCCCCGTATCAGACCAGCCTGGATCTCAAGACGCCGGAGACCGCCGAAGGCGATGCCGCCAAGGGCCTGAAGGAGACCAAGGAGGCCCTTGGTTTCGTGCCGAACATGTACGCCGCCATGGCGAACTCGCCGGGCGTGCTGACCACCTACCAGAACGGCTACGCCTATCTCCGCCAGAGCGCCGGGTTCTCGCCCCAGGAGCAGGAAGTGGTGTTCCTGACCATCAGCGTGGCCAATGGCTGCGGCTACTGCCGCTCGGCCCACGGCACCATCGCGGACCACAAGTCCAAGGTGCCCACAGAGGTGACCGATGCCATTCTCGCGGGCAAGCTGGCGCCGGACGACAAACTCGGTGCGCTGCAGCGCTTCGTGCAGGTCATGTTTGACACCCGCGGGAAGCCGGAACCTGCGGACGTGGAGGCGTTCAAGGCGGCCGGGTTCAGCGAGCGTCACGTGCTCGAGGTGATCCTCGCCCTGGCGGTGAAGACCCTGAGCAACTACACCAACCACATCTTCCACACGCCGGTGGATGAGGCGTTCGCCGGCCGTAGCTGATCCGGCCTGCGTGTGTCCCCTGCCGGAACACTTGATCGAGACTGCCGCCGAACGACGGCGGCAGTCTCTACACCTGCCGCGGATTGCGGTTTTCCCCAAGGTGTCGGCTCCGTTCAGGCGGTTTACAGTGACGGCGTATTCCCGCTACGCATGAAGGTGAACCGATGCCACTGGTACGTCCCGCAAATCTGATCGCCCTTGGCATGCTGCTGACGACGACGACCATCTTCGGCGAGGACAGGGTGTTTACCGCATCGGACATCATCGACTGGGAGCCCCATTCGTTCGAGGGCGAAACCACCTACGAACTGGTCGAGATCGATGGTCGTGAAGCCATTCACGCTCAGTGCACGGATGCGACCGCCTCGGGGCTGTTCCTGGAAGAGTCCATCGACCTGGATAAAACGCCCATCGTGGAATGGGAGTGGCGCGTGGATGAGACCTTCAGCGGGATCGATGAGACCGTGAAGGCCGGGGATGATTACCCCGCACGTCTTTATGCCGTCGACGAGCACCGCGTGCTGCGCTGGCGCACCCGCGCGCTGAACTATGTCTGGGCCAGCGAGATGGAAAAGGGCGCCGACTGGGAGAACGCCTATGCATCCCAGGCACGCATGATCGCCATGCAGTCGGGGCCGCCGGAAGAGAGTGGCCAGTGGGTGACCGAACGCCGGGACCTGCGCGAGGACTTCAGGACGTACCACGACCGCGACCTGAACTCCATCGACGCCCTGGCGATCATGACTGACTGTGACGATGTCGGTGAGCCCATCGAGGCGTGGTACGGCGAGATTCGCCTGCTGCCCGAGTAGCAGTGAGTACGGGAATTACGGATGTTCCCGCAGAGCGGAGGCAGGCACACTGACGCCGCAATCGACACCGACAGGACGGTTCCACATGGCAGGACACGGCAAACTCATCATGCGCATTGCCCTCGTCTTGGGGGTCCTGGCGCTGCTGATCGTCGGTTACCAGTTCCGGGGGGAGCTCAGCCCCGGCATGCTGCAACGACGCCTTGACGACCTGGGCATGCTGGCGCCGTTCGCATTCATGGGTGCGTATGCTGTTGCCACTGTCGCCTTCCTGCCGGGGCTTGTGTTCACCATCGCCGGTGGTGTGCTTTTCGGTCCCGTATTCGGGACGCTCTACAGTTTGACGGGCGCGACCATGGGTGCGCTGCTCGCGTTCCTGGTGGCGCGTTACCTGGCGTCCGATCTGGTCGCCCAGTACACAGGTGGCCGGCTGAAGAAACTGATTGTCGGTGTCGAGCGCGAGGGCTGGCGGTTCGTGGCGTTCACCCGGCTGGTGCCGATCTTCCCGTTCAACCTGCTCAATTACGCCCTGGGACTCACCCGCATCGGGTTCATGCCCTACGCCATCGCCACCTTCATCTGCATGGCCCCGGGCGCCTTCGCCTATACCTGGATTGGCCATGCCGGTGCCGAGACCGTTGCCGGCGGGCGCAGTGGCATCAATGCCATCCTGATTGCGCTGGGGCTGCTCGCGGCGGTGATCTTCCTGCCCAGGTTGGTCAGGCGGTTCAAGAACGATCCCACCCTTGATGTGGAGGCGGAAACGGAGTCGGCAACGGTGACGGCGGGTGAGCAGACCAATGACCGATAAATTCGATCTGGTTGTCATCGGCGGCGGCGTCGGCGGGCTCGTAACCGCCAGCGTCGCTGGACAGCTCGGCCTCAGCGTGGCCCTGGTGGAGCGCGGCCACAACCTGGGCGGGGACTGTCTCCACTACGGCTGCGTGCCCAGCAAGACCCTGATCCGCTCGGCGGAAGTGGCGCATCTGGCCGGTGATGCCAGGCGCTTCGGCGTTAATGCCTCAGTGGGCCATACCGATCTCGGGGCCGTGATGGACCGCGTTGCGGATGTGGTCGCGGGTATTCAGGAGCATGATGATCCCGATCGCTTCCGCGCCTTCGGGGTGGACGTGATCTTCGGTGAGGCACGCTTCGTTGACCCCTACACCGTGGCGGTGGGTGATCGCCATCTCCGCGGCCGACGCATCCTCATCGCCACCGGCTCGCGCCCGGCGGTGCCGCCGATCCCGGGGCTCACCGAGGTGGAGTACTGGACCAATGAGACCGTGTTCAGCCAGCGGGAACTGCCGGCGCGGTTGGCCGTACTCGGCGGCGGCCCCATCGGCCTGGAGCTGGCGCAGTCGTTCTCCCGCCTTGGCAGCCAGGTCACCGTGGTGGAAATGGCGGATCGCATCCTGCCGCGGGAGGACCCGGAGATCACCGCGGAGTTGGAGCGTGCGCTAGCCGGCGAGGGCCTCGATCTGCGTACGGGGACAGGCGTTACCGCGGTTGACAGGCACGAGGGTGGCTATCGTTTGACCTGCCGCAGCGGTGATGGTGAGCAGGTGGTTGATGTGGACCGGATCCTGGTGGCCGCCGGCCGTCAGCCCAACGTGGATACGCTTGCCCTGGAGAACGCCGGTGTCCAGGTCGAGAAGACCGGCATCGTCGTGGATGCGCGCATGCGCACCAGCGTCAGGCACATCTTTGCCGTTGGCGATGTCTGCGGCCCGTACCCCTTCACCCACGTGGCGGAGTACCAGGCCGGTATCGTCATCGCCAACGTGGTCTTCAAGCTGCCCAAGCGGGCGAACTACCGCGTTATCCCCTGGGTGACGTACACGGCGCCGGAGCTCGCCCATGTGGGCATGACTGAGGACGCCGCCCGGGCGGCAGGCCATCAGGTGGCGGTGGCGCGTTTCCGCTTCAGTGACGTGGATCGAGCGCTGGCGGAGGG
>SLMR01000126.1 GCA_007133445.1 Aquisalimonas sp.
GCCTCGCGCAGCTCACGCAACCGCTGCGCCTGCCCCTCGCCCTGGAACAACCGCTGGTAGTCGGCCACGGCCTCCTGGATTTCGCGGTTGCGCGGCATGTTCTGGGTGTCCGGCGCCGCCAGCCGGATCGCGGCCTTGCGCTTGGCCTGGTAGTAGTCGCGAACACCCTCGTCCACCATGATGCGCGCCGCCTCCTGGGTCAGGCGCTGACGCATGCGCTGATCGCGCGTGGTTCCCTGCTTGCCGGCCATGGACTCACCTCACACTCCGCCGCGGAGGGCGAACGCGACCTCAGAACAGCGGCCCGTCGTCATCGTCCCCGTCCCGCTCGCCGTTGCGGCGGGCGTCGGGGTCACGTTCGGGGACCTCGTCGGAACGGAAGGTCTCGAAGATGGCGTCGGGGTTGTCGGAATCCGTGACCAGACCCGACTCCGGGTCGATCCGGACCGTGACCAGATCACCGGGGCGCCGCAACTGCTCCTCCGGGATCCCGCCCAGCGAGGCGCCCATGAAATCCATCCAGATGGGCAGTGCCGCCCGCGCACCAGTCTCGCCCGGCCCCATCGTGCGTGACTGGTCGAAACCGATCCAGGCCGTGGTAACCAGGTGAGCGTTGTAGCCTGCAAACCAGGCATCCTGAAGATCGTTCGTGCTTCCGGTCTTGCCGGCCAGATCCTCCCGCCCCAGCTGGCGGGCAGCCCGGCCGGTGCCGCGGTTGATCACGTCCTGAAGCATGCTCGTCATGAGGTAGGCATTCTGCTCCGAAATCACGCGTTCCGCCGGTCGGAACGTCGGCGTGAGACGGATGTCGTCGTTGCTCTCCGCCACCTGCTCCTCGCCGGCGCCGCGGCGCATCCCGCGATGGATCTCCAGGTCGCTGCACTGCTCGCATGCCAGGGTCGGCTCAGCCGCCTGGATGATGTTGCCATTGCCATCCTCGACCCGGGAGATGAAATAGGGCTCGACGCGGTAGCCGCCATTGGCAAACACGGCGTAACCAGCAGTCAGCTCCAGCGGGGTAACACCGGCGCTGCCCAGCGCCAGTGACAGATTCTCCGGCATGCGATCGCTGGTAAAACCGAAGCGGCCCAGATGGTCGATGGTGGCGCCGGTGCCCACATCCCGCAGGACCCGGATGGAGACCAGGTTGCGGGATTGCGCCAGCGCCTCGCGCATGCGCGTGGGGCCGTAGAAACGCCCACTGTAGTTCTCCGGGCGCCAGGTGCTCTCCAGCGCCGCATCCCGGAAGACCACCGGCGCATCGTTGATGATGCTGGCAGCCGTGTAGCCATTATCAAGAGCCGCCGAGTAGATGAACGGCTTGAACGCGGAGCCGGGCTGTCGCACCGCCTGGACCCCGCGGTTGAACTGGCTCTTGCGAAAATCGAATCCGCCGCTCAGGGCCAGCAGCGCACCGCTGCGCGGCGACAGGCTGACCACCGTCCCCTCGACATCCGGCACCTGCGCCAGCCGCACGGCACCGTCATCGTTGCGCTGCACACGCACCACGTCTCCCGCGCTGACCACATCGCTCACCGCCTCCGGCGGATCCCCGACCACGGATTGCGTTACCCAGGGGCGCGCCCATTCCATGGCCTCGAGGTCCAGCTCCACCGTCTCGCCACCGCCCATGTAGACCGTGGCCGCATCGTTCACGTCCACCACGATTCCCGGGCGAAGACCGCCGAGGGTACGCAAGTCCCGCAGTGCCCGGTCCCAGGCGTCGCTGTCGGCGTGTTCATCCAGGTCCAGGCGCCCCTCCGGCCCGCGGTAACCGTGGCGCCGGTCGTAGACCATGAGGTTGTCGCGCAGGGCCCGGTTGGCATTGGCCTGCAGATCGGGATCCACGGTGGTATGCACGCGGTAGCCGCCCGTGTACGCGCGCTCGCCCACCATGTCCACCACGTGGTCCCGCGCCATTTCGGCAACGAACGGCGCCTCGACGGTGGGACGCGCCCGCCGCACATGGGCAGTCACCGGCTGGGTACTGGCCTCTGCCAGTTCTTCGCTGGAGATATAGCCGGACTCGTACATGCGCCGCAGGACGTAAGCCCGTCGCTGGAGCGCACGCTCCGGGTTGGCCACCGGGTTCCACGCCGACGGCGCCTTGGGCAGCCCGGCGATCATGGCGGTCTGCGCCAGCGTCAGCTCGTGCGGGTCGACACCGTAGTACATCTGCGAGGCGGCACCGACCCCGTAGGAACGCTGTCCCAGGTAGATCTTGTTGAGATACAACTCGAGGATCTGTTCCTTGTCGAGCTCCCGCTCGATCTTGAATGCCAGCAGGATTTCGTTCAGTTTTCGCAGGTAGGTCTGTTCGCGACTGAGGAAGAAGTTGCGCGCGACCTGCATGGTAATGGTGCTGCCCCCCGGACCGATTTCCCGGTGTTGCGCCAGGTAGAGGACCGCACGCGCCAGCCCTTGGTAGTCGACACCGGGGTGATCGAAGAAGCGCTGATCCTCCGCGGCGATGAAGGCCTGACGCATGCGTTCGGGGATGTCGTCATGGCGCACCGGTTCGCGTCGGTTCTCCCCGAACTCGGCGATCAGCTGGCCGTCATTGGCAAAGACGCGAAGCGGCTCCTGGTAGCGCACGTCGCGCAGGGTCTCGACATCGGGCAGCTGCGGTGCCAGATAAAGATACACGCCGGCGGCTCCAACAGCCGCCAGGAGCGCAAGGGAAAGCACGGTGGCCAGACCGTACACAAGGAAGCGGGAGAATCGGCGCATGAGTTCCAAATAGTGTCTACGTGATCTCGGTTTCGCCAAGTATAAAGGGTTATAACCTCAGGCACGAGCATGAGATCAAAAGCGGGTGTTTCCCATTTCCCCTCTTTTGATCTATAGTTAGGATGAACTCTGAAGGTTCCAGGGCACATCCTCACCCTAAAGCCATATAACGACAAGGGTTTTTCCGTGGGACTCTTTCGCAAGAAAAGCCCACCACTGCTGGGCATCGACATCAGCTCCACCGCGATCAAGCTCCTGGAGCTCAAGGGCCAGGACGGCAAGTACCGCGTCGAGAGCTATGCGGTCGAACCCCTGCCTGACAACGCCGTGGTGGAGAAAAGCATCTCCGACATCGACGCCGTCTCCGAAGCCATCAAGGCTGCGGTGAAGCGCTCAGGGACCAAGACCCGGTCCGCGGCACTCGCAGTGCCGGCATCGGCCGCCATCAGCAAGACCATCGCCATGCCGGCGGATCTCAGCGAATCGGAGCTCGAGGCGCAGATCGAACTTCAGGCCGACCAGTACGTGCCCTACCCGCTGGATGAAGTGAACCTGGATTTTCAGATCATGGGGGCGTCGGAGTCCGCAGACAACCTGGACGTACTGCTGGTCGCCGCCCGCTCGGACATCGTGGAGAGTCGGGTGGACGCCTGCGAGGCAGCCGGCATTACGCCGCGGGTGATGGACGTGGAGAGCTACGCCACGGAGACGGCGTTCACACTGCTGGCATCAAGCCTGAGTGGCCAGGGTCATGATCAGGCCGTGGCCATCGTGGATGTGGGGGCCAACCTGACCACGCTGACGGTCCTCGAGGATCGCCAGGTCATCTACACCCGCGAGCAGGTGTTCGGCGGTCGGCAGCTTACCGAGGAGATCCAGCGCCGATACGGTCTGTCGTTCGAGGAAGCCCGCCGCGCCAAGCGCCAGGGTGGACTGCC
>SLMR01000197.1 GCA_007133445.1 Aquisalimonas sp.
GATGGCGTGGTGGTCGGTGATGCGGGTGGTGTCGCCGCTGTCGATGTCCAGCCGGTAGATGTCGGTCTGCCCGTCCCGGGACAGGGTCACCGCCAGGCTCTCGCCATCCGGCGACCACGCCGGCGCACTGTTGAGCCCGCGGAAGCTGGCGATACGCTCCCGTTCGCCGGTGCGGATGCTCTGGACGAAGATCTCCGAGCGACGGTCCTCGAAGGAGACGTAGGCCAGTCGTTCGCGGTCGGGCGACCAGGCAGGTGACAGCAGGGGTTCCGATGAGCTGAGGATGGACTGCGGGCCATGGCCGTCGGCGTCGGCCACCACCAGCTCGAACTCGCGGCCGTCGTCACCTTCCTCAATGGCCACATAGGCGACCATGGTGTTGAAGGCGCCGGGGCGGCCCAGCAACTCCTCGTAGATGTTGTCGCTGATGGTATGGGCCAGGGCCCGCACGGAGGCCTCGCGCACGCGGTAGCTGCGCCCGAGCATGCGGTCGCCGGTAAAGACGTCCAGCAGTTCGTAGCGTATCCGGTAGTCGTCGCCGTCGCGCTGGGTTTCACCCACCACCAGGTTGTCCACCCCCAGGGCGCGCCAGTTCTCGAAGCGCACGTCGTCGCCGCGGGTGGGGTTGTCGATGAATTCCTCCCGCGGCAATGGATCGAACTGCCCACTGCGCAGCAGGTTGTCGCGGATGATCGCGGCGACGTCGTCGGGCAGCGCCTCGCCGTCATCCCCGAAATCCGCGATGGCGATGGGCAGCGCGGCCTCCGCGCCGCGCGTGATCTCCACCACCAGCTCGGCCTTGGCCGCCGCCGGCGTCAGGGCCAGGGCGAGCGTTGCGCCCAGCAATGCCTTCAGGTGTTGTTGCATGGTCATCCGTCCGGGTTGAATCGGAATACGAAGTGGTCGAAACCGGCGCTGCGAAACACGTCCTCGTCGTCGGGGACCGACAGCGGGGATGCGCGCCGGATGGCATTCTCGGCGGAGCGATCAAACGACGAGCTGCCGCTGCTGCGCACGATTTCCGTGCCCACAACCTCACCGTCGGGGCGCAACTGCACGCGTACATCGGCACTCAGGCCCGGTTCGGAGCCGGGGGGACGCGTCCAGGCGTCCTCCACCTCCCGTTGCCAGACGTCCGCGAACCGGCTCTGCGCCCGCTCACCCAGACGCTGCAGCCGTTGCTGCTCGGCCTCCCGCTCCGCCTCCTCCTGGCGGCGTCTCTCGGCCTCTTCCTCCTGGCGCCGCCGCTCCGCCTCTTCCTCGCGGCGTTGCTGCTCCTCTTCGATCTGGCGCTGGCGCTCGGCTTCTTCCTCCTGCCGGCGTCGCTCCTCCTCTTCCTGGCGTCGGCGTTCCTCTTCCTCCTGGCGCCGCTGCTCCTCCTCCTGGCGCTGGCGCTCCGCTTCCTCTTCGGCACGCCGCTGCTCCTCTTCCTGCCGCTGCCGCTCGGCTTCCTCCTCGCGGCGGCGCTGTTCGGCCTCTTCCTGGCGCTGGCGTTCCTGCTCGGCTTCACGCTCCGCCTGTTCCTCGGCTTCGCGCTGGCGCTGCTCCTCCTGGCGTTGGCGCTCTTCTTCTTCCCGTTGCCGCTGTTCCTCTTCCTGGCGCCGGCGTTCCGCCTCTTCCTCTTCGCGCCGCCGTTCCTCTTCGGCCTGCCGCTGCGCGGCCTCCGCGGCGCGCTGGCGCTCTTCGATGGGTTCCATGACCGAGCGCTCGTCCATCGCCACGGCGTGGATGATCTCCGGGCGCTCCTGCTGCTGCACGGCGGGCGGGCGGCTGACCTGGACCACGAACAGGCTGAATATCAGCACGTGCGCCACCACCGAGTATGCGACGAAGCGCCACGAGGACAGTGTGCTCAGCCAGTCGCTCATGTCCAGGCCTTTAGTCGTCGGACGGTGGTCGCGTCATCAGTCCCACCTGCGGCACGCCGGCCCGTTGCAGCATGGCCATGGTGTCCAGGACGAGCCCGTAGCGCACCTGCTCGTCACCCCGGACCAGCACCGGTGTTCCCGGGTTGTTGCGCATTACCCGGCTGACCAGGTCGGTGACTTCCTCGGCGCTGACCGGCTCGTCAGGGTCCGCACCAATACTGACCGTCAGCTCGCCGTCCCGGTTCACGGTGACGATGACCGGATCCTCGTCATCCTGCGACAGCGGTTCGGTCTCTGCCTGGGGCAGATCCACGTCAACACCCTGGTACAGGAGCGGTGCGGTCACCATGAAGATGACCAGCAGCACCAGCATCACGTCGATGTAGGGCACGACGTTGATCTCCGACATGGGCTTGCGGGTGGCGCGCTGGGTTCGACGCATGGTGGCCTACCGGTTGTCCTGCCGCTGCTGCGATGCCTGGCTGTGGGCGTGGCGTTGCAGAATGCTGATGAACTCCTCCATGAACGTCTCGTAGCGGCTGCACAGCCGTTCCACGGAACTGGCGTAGCGGTTGTAGCCGATGACCGCGGGGATGGCGGCGAACAGCCCGAGCGCGGTGGCGATCAGCGCCTCGGCGATCCCCGGGGCCACGGCGGCGAGCGTCGCCTGCTGCTGGCCACCCAGGGCGCGGAACGAGTTCATGATACCCCAGACGGTGCCGAACAGGCCGATGTAGGGGCTGGTGGAGCCCACCGTGGCCAGAAAGGGCAGGTGTGACTCCAGTTCGTCCTCCTCCCGGGCCAGGCTGATGCGCATGGCGCGCTGCGAGGCCTCGACCTGCGCCTCGGGTGACGCGCCTTGCTTGCGCATGCGCGAGAACTCGCGGAAGCCGGCCCGGAACATGCGCTCCATGCCGCCGTCGGCCTCGTCGGACGAGCCAACGCGGGCGTAGATCTCCGCCAGGTTGCCGCCGGACCAGAAGCGGTCCTCGAAATCCTCCGATGAACGGGTGGCATCCCGTACCACGGCGCGCTTGCGGAAAATCAGTGCCCAGGATGCCACCGACGCCAGCACCAGGATCAGCATCACCGCCTGGACCAGGAGGCTGGCGTCCAGCACCAGCTGGAGGATGGACATCTCACCTTGCATGCTTCATCTCCGCTCGAATCGCCCGGGGGATGGGGCGAGGTCTGAACTGTTCGTCGATACACGCCACCGTCAGGTCGGCGTCACAGAGTGGATCTGCCTGCTCGGGCGCGTGAATCTGCTGCCGGAACTCCATGCTCGCCCCTCGCGCGCGCAGTACGTCGCAGGTCACGGTCAGCAGGTCGTTGAAACGGGCGGGCACCCGAAACCGGATCGCCATGTCGTGGACCACGAAAACCAGTCCGTGTTCACTGCGCAGCCAATCCTGCTCGAAGCCCAGATTCCGTAGCCATTCGGTTCGCGCCCGCTCGAAGAACTTGAGGTAGTTGGCGTGATAGACCACGCCACCGGCGTCGGTGTCTTCGTAATAGACCCGAATGGGCCAGCTGAACTGGGTCAAAGTGCCTGTCCTTTCGCGTCGGCCGGCGTCTGGCGCGCCGATCGCCGGTTGGAGCATTCCGTGTGAGCGAGCCCAATGTAATGCCACCCCCGCAGGGCCGGCAACCGGAGCGTGAGCTTGCCCTGGAGCCAGAGGTGTCGCCTTTGGGTGACACCTCTGGCGGCCCCCGGTGCGCCAGCCCTTGTGTGCTCTGGTCTGGCGCCTGTCGCTGCTCGGCGACAGTGCGACATGTGGCGCTCCCTACC
>SLMR01000042.1 GCA_007133445.1 Aquisalimonas sp.
CACGACGCCAGGTCGCCGAAGCCGGTGCCGAGGTGGTGGCCCGGACCGTCAACGTCGCCAACGAACAGGAAGTCGCCGATCTCGTCGACGCCGCCTGCCAGCACTACGGCCGCCTGGACATCATGTGCAACAACGCCGGCATCACCGGCGGCACCTACGGCCCCGTGATGGACGACGAAGCAGACATCTGGCGGCGCGTGCTGGACGTCAACCTGCTCGGGGCGATGTTCGGAACCAAGTACGCCGGCCGGGTCATGCGCGACCAGCGCCGCGGCGCCATCGTGAACACCGCCTCGGTGGCAGGCATCCGCGCCGGGGCCGGAGGCAACGCCTACAGCGCCTCGAAGGCTGCGGTGATCAATCTGACCCAGACCAGCGCGTGCGATCTCGGCGAGTTCGGCGTGCGGGTCAATGCGGTCTGTCCGGGGCTCACCGAGACCGGCATGACCAAACGGGTGTTCGACTACGCCCGTGAGCGGGGAAAGGAGGACAAGCTCGGTGCCCGCTGCGAGCTGCGTCGCTACGGACGGCCGGAGGAGCTGGCCGCTGCCATTCTGTTCCTGGCCAGTGATGAAGCCAGCTTCATCACTGGCCAGGCGCTGGCGGTGGACGGTGGCAATACCGCATCCCTGAACATGCCCGGCATGAAGGTGTGAGCCATGCCGCGGCGCGGAGGAGATTAATGTTCAACCGGCATCTTCGCGTCTGGCCCGAGGGCCTGCCCTACAGCATGACCGTTGCGGCCACCAGCCTGCAGTACAACCTGGAGGTGAACGCGCGGCGATTTCCCGACAAGCCCGCCATCGCCTACTACGGTGGCGAGCTCACATTCGCCCGCCTGAAGGACGAGGCCGACGCCATTGCCAACTGGCTGCGCCACCACTGCGGCGTCGCGAAGGGCGACCGCGTCATTTTGTACATGCAGAACAGCCCGCAGTACATCATCGGCTACTACGGGATCCTGACGGCCGGTGCCGTCGTCGTGCCGGCCAACCCCATGAATCTCACCGATGAGCTGCACCACTACAGCGCCGACAGCGGCGCCCGGGTCATTCTCTGCGGGCAGGAACTCTATACCTACGCCGAGCCGCTGCTCGCCGACCGCAGCCTGACCCACGCCGCCGTGGCAGCCTACGGCAGCTACGTCACCGGCGATATTGGCGTCAGCCTGCCCGATGTGGTCCGGCTGGCGGAGGAAACACCGGCCCACCCGGCCGCGGTGGCCTGGACGTCCGCCCTGCGCGAGGGGGAAAACCTCTCGCTGGCCCCGGTGGCGGTCGGCCCGGATGACATTGCCGTCATCCCTTACACGTCGGGCAGCACTGGCCGGCCGAAAGGCTGCGTGCACACGCATCACTCGGTCATGGCGACGGCCCAGGGCGGGATTCTCTGGAACCCCATGCAGGTCAACCACGTCAACCTGGCAACGCTGCCCTTCTTCCACGTCACCGGCATGCAGAGTTCGATGAACGGCCCGCTCTTCGCCGGCGCCATGACCGTGGTGATGACACGCTGGGACCGGACGACGGCCGTCGAGCTGATTCAGCACTACCGGGTCACCCACTGGCGCAACATCACCACCATGGCCGTGGACTTCCTGAACAACCCGGATCTGGACAAGTACGACATCTCCAGTCTGCAGGCCGTGGGCGGCGGCGGCGCGGCCATGCCCGAGGCGGTGGCCGCGAAGCTCACGGAGCTCACCGGACTGTCCTACATCGAGGGGTACGGGATGTCCGAGACCATCGCCCAGACCCACGTCAACCCCCCGGCTGCGCCGAAACGCCAGTGCCTCGGCATCCCGGTGTTCGACGTGGACGCCCGCGTGATTGACCCGGAGGGCCTGGAAGAGAAAGACGTCGGCGAAGTGGGCGAGATCATCATGCACGGCCCGCAAATCATGCGGGAGTACTGGAACAACCCCGAGGCCACTGCCGAGACGTTCATGGAACGGGACGGCAAGCGCTTTCTGCGCAGCGGTGATCTGGGCTACTACGACGAGGACGGCTATTTCTTCATGGTCGACCGGCTCAAGCGCATGATCAACGCCTCGGGCTTCAAGGTCTGGCCCTCGGAAGTGGAGTCCATGCTCTACGGCCACCCGGATATCCAGGAGGTGTGTGTCATCGCCACCCCGGACCCGAAACGCGGGGAAACGGTCAAGGCGGTGGTTGTCCTCCGCCCTGGGACCGAAGAGCAGACCGATGAGCAGTCCATCATCGACTGGGCGCGCGAGCACATGGCGGCCTACAAGGTGCCGCGCCATGTCGAATTCACGGACCGGTTGCCCCGGTCCGGCACCGGCAAACTCCTGTGGCGCGAGTTGCAGGAGGCTGAGCGCAGCCAGGCTGGCTGATGCAGCACGTTTGGCAACGCCCGTCATGCGTTGCAAACACGACGCACCCGGCCCCCGGGCGCACAAGAGCAATAGAACTGCAAGAATATTTCAGTGGAGGAAACACTGATGAGCATCAAGTCCAGGTTACTTCAGCTTTCAACGGTCACCGCCACGGGCTTTGCCCTGACACTGGCGTCCGGTATCGCCGCTGCCGAGGTGGAACTCCCGCGCACCGTCATCTGGTCCGCCTACCCCACCGGCAGCTCCGGCTACAGCCAGGCCGTGGGTATCGGCCAGGTGCTGCAGGACGAGTACAACGTCAACCTGCGCGTCATCCCCGGACGTAACGACGTCTCCCGGCTGGAGCCGCTGCGCCGGGGTCGTGCGGATTTCTCCGCCGGCGGCACGGAATCCGTCTCCGCTCAGGACGCCCAGTTCCAGTTCGGCGAACGCCACTGGGGCCCGCAGCCCATCCGCAGCGTCACTTGGGCCGTGGCAGACTCCTGCTCGTTCACCCTGGCCGCCGCCGGTGACGCGGGCATCGAGACGGTCAGTGACGTGGAAGGCAAGCGGGTGGTGTACGTCCAGGGCGCCCCCAGCCTGAACTTCGGCACCAAGTACCTGCTGCGCTACGCCGGTCTGGACTGGGACGACGTAAGCAAGGTCGAGGTGGGTGGCTACATGGCCGCCGTTGAGGCCCTCATCGAGGATCGTGCCGATGTCATGGGTGGCTCCTGCAACTCGGCCCCGTTCATGCGCATCAACGCATCCCCGCGCGGGCTCAAGTTCGTCGAGTTCCCCCACGACGATGAAGAGGGCATTGCCCGGATCAATGCCACGGCGCCGTGGTTCGTGCCCCACCGCAGCACCCGCAACATCGGCATGGACTCCGATGAGGAGATCGAGGTGCTGACCACCCCGTATCCGAAGCTGATCACCACCCCGGACCAGGATGCCGATGTGGTCTACAACATGGTCAAGGCCATTCACATGCACAGGGACCGGTTCCGGGACAGCGCGCCCGGCGCGGAAGGCTGGGATCCGGAGCGCATGGAACTGGCCAGCATCCCCGTCCCCTTCCACGAAGGCGCGATCCGCTACTTCGAGGAGATCGGCATCTGGACGGACGAGGCTCAGGAGAACCATGAACGGGCCCTGGAACGGCAGGACGTACTGCGTGCCGCCTGGGACGAGTACGTCCAGGACTCCCCGGCCGATCGCGGCGAGTTCGCCTACGGCTGGATGCAGGTCCGCAGGGCGGCCCTGGAAGAGAACGGCTTCGACACCCTGAACGACAACTGGCTGGAATAGAGCCTCACC
>SLMR01000405.1 GCA_007133445.1 Aquisalimonas sp.
GCCCCCGGGGTGCTGGAGAAGGTCATCCGCGCGGGTGTCGACGTGGTTCGGCTGAACTACTCCCACGGGGCCGCCGCCGACCACGAGGGGCGTGTGCGCGCGCTTCGGGATGCCGCCGAGCGGGTGGGCCGGGACGTGGGCGTGCTGGCCGACCTCCAGGGCCCGAAGATCCGGATCGACCGGTTCCGCGACGGTGCGGTGACCCTGGAGGAGGGCGATGCCTTCTGTCTGGACGCGGAACTGGACCCCGCCGCGGGCGATCGCGAGCGGGTCGGGGTCGCCTACAAGAACCTGCCCGCCGATGTCGGCCCTGGCGACCTCCTGCTGCTGAACGACGGCCTGATCACCATGCGCGTTGAACGCGTGGAAGGTGCCCGCGTGCACTGCCGAGTGGAGTTGGGCGGTGAGCTGTCCAACAACAAGGGCATCAACCGGCAGGGCGGTGGGCTGTCGGCCGATGCCCTGACCGACAAGGACCGGGCCGACCTGCGCGCCGCGGCGGAACTGGGGGTGGACTACATCGCCGTCTCCTTCCCGCGTTCGGCGGCGGACATCGAGCTGGCGCGCTCCCTGCTGAAAGAAGCCGGCTCCGATGCCGGCATCGTGGCCAAGATCGAGCGCGCCGAGGCGGTGGAGGCCATTGATGAGATCACCGTGGCCTCCGATGCCGTGATGGTGGCCCGCGGCGATCTGGCCGTGGAGATCGGCGACGCGGAACTGCCCGGCGTGCAGAAGCACATCATCGCCACCGCCCTGCGGCTGAACCGCTCCGTGATCACGGCGACGCAGATGATGGAGTCGATGATCGAGCACCCCATGCCCACCCGGGCCGAGGTGCTGGATGTGGCCAACGCCGTCATGGATGGTACCGACGCAGTGATGCTCTCCGCCGAGACCGCTGCCGGGAAATATCCGGTGCGCACGGTCGAGGCGATGGCGCGGGTGTGCGTGGGTGCGGAGGCGCAGGTAACGACACAGCGGTCCACGCACCGCATGGATTCGGACTTCGAGCGCATCGACGAAGCCATCGCGATGGCCACCATGTACACAGCCAACCACCTGCACGCCGACGCCATCATCGCGCTCACCGAGTCCGGTTCCACCACCCTGTGGATGTCGCGTATCAGTTCGGGCATCCCCATCTACGCGCTCACGCGCCACGAGACCACCCGCCGGCGGGTCACCCTGTACCGGGACGTCTATCCCGTGGCCTTCGACATAATGCACACCGACCCGAACCACGTGATCGCCGACGCCCTGGAAGCCATGCGCGCCACGGGTGCCGTCCATGACGGGGACACCGTGATCGTCACCAAGGGCGATTTCACCGGGATTCCGGGCAGCACCAACACCCTGCGCATCCTGCGGGTGGGTGAGGAGTTGTACCGGGGGCAGTAGCCCTCTCGTGCCGGGCCCGTCCGCTTGCGTTCTCCCGGGCGTTCCTGAATGATCGTGCCCGCTGCGGCCGGGCGCCGCGGTGGTCGGGAGCTGATGCAGGGGAAGGGCGGTGCAGCACGAGGTTCAGCAACTGTTCGAACGGTACGGGCCGCGCTACAAGTGGCTCGCGCTGTTCACCGTTATGCTGGGTACGCTGTCCACCGCCGTGGCCACCACCGTGGTCAACGTCGCCATCCCCGATGTGATGCGCGCCTTCGCCGTGGGCCAGAAGGAGGCGCACTGGCTCTCCACCGGCTTCCTCGCCGCCATGACCACGGCCATCCTGCTCAATGCCTGGGCCCTGCAGCGCTTCGGCATGCGGCGGGTGTACGTCACCGGCATGGCGGTGTTCTCGGTGGCCTCGCTCCTGGGGACCGTGGCGGTGGCGTTGGAACTGGTCATTCTCGCGCGGATTCTGCAGGGCGTGGTGGCGGGTGTTCTGCAGCCGCTGGCGATCACGCTGATCTACCAGGTCTTCCCCGAGCGCCAGCGTGGACTCGGCGTCGGGCTGTTCGGCCTGGGGGTGATTCTGGGGCCGGCGGTGGGCCCCGCCATCGGTGGCGTGCTGGTGGACCTGGCCAGCTGGTGGGCGGTGATGCTGTTGCCGGTCCCCTCGGCGGTGCTGGGTGGTCTGCTGGCCCTGTGGTTCGTCCCGCGCGGTCGGGCGAGCGGCGGGCGCCTGGTGCTGGACTGGTTCAGTGTGTTGCTGCTCGCTGCGGGCGTCACCGGGTTGCTCTGGGTCATGGTCAGCGGTCAGCGACTGGGCTGGCTGGAGTGGCCGGTGCTGCCGGCGCTGGTCCTCGTGCCGCTGTTACTCGCTGCCTTCGTCGCGCGGCAAGTGCTGGCGAGGGCGCCGCTGCTCGACCCCGGCCTGTATCGAGCCCCGGCGTTCGCCGCGGGCTCCGTGATCGCGCTGCTGTTCGGTGCGGGCCTTTTTGGCTCCACGTACCTGATCCCGCTGTTCGTTCAGGAGGTCCAGGGCATGACACCCACCGCGGCGGGAGTCGTACTCATGCCGGCGGGCCTGGTCATGGCGGCGATGTTTCCCCTGGGCGGGCACCTGGCCGATCGCATGCGTCCGGCGGTGCCGATCGCCGCGGGGCTGGTCATCATGGCCGTGTCCTGCCTGGCCCTCGGTTTCGCCGGGCCCGGGACGGCGCTGATCCTGGTGATGTTCTGGGTTGCCCTGGGGCGCGTGGGGCTGGGGCTTGGCATGCCATCGATTCACACGGGGTCGTTGGCGCGGCTGCCCCTGCATGTGACGGCCCAGGGTGCCGGGGCACTGAACTTCGCCCAGCAACTCGGGGGCGCGGTGGGTGTGACCACGCTTTCCGTGGCTCTGGACTGGCGGGCATTGCGTGAGGCGGAGGTGCTGGATGCCGGGGCGCTTGCCGAGGCCGGCGGTACCCTGTCAGCGCTGTCTGAACCCCTCTACACACAGGTGTATACGGTGGCGTTCCAGTGGAGCTTCATCGGCCTGGGGCTGGTGTTTATGCTGGCACTGGTGGCGGCGGCACGGTTCGCCCGTGACTCGCTGAAGGATTAGGATGCGGGGTGGCACTGGCGGCTGCGCCGCCGTGCGTCATCCTTCTACGCAATGCGAGGGTGGGCCGTGTTCGACAGACTTCCGTTATCGCCCTGGCAACGTGTCCTGCTCTGGCCGGGGGGTGCGTTTATGGACTGGCTGGCGCGCAGCTATCCGGACATCGTGATCGTCTACGGCATCGGATTCACCATGGACTCCTATGTCTTCTGGACGGCAATCCTCTCCATGGTGTTCTGGGTCACGGTGTTCCTCACGCTCTCCTTCCTGGTTCGGCTTGCCTGGCAGCGCTTGCGCTGACCAGGGACAAAGATCTGTACAGGGGTTGCACGCATGGAATTCCTGTACTATTGTTGTACTCAAGTTGACCGGTCAGGACGCCGGTTCAGAGCTGAAGGTCTTCTCGCGTTGGCGCATCCTGTCCCCGATCTGCGCCCCCCGGCCCCTCGACTGCGGCCGGGTTTTTTTTGCCCATGGCACACGCAGGTCATCCGGCGTGGGAAGCGATGCCTGGGACAGCCTGCTGCGTCAGACCGAGGCCGACCGTGGGGTGGTGACTACCAGCCGGCTATTACGCCGTCGTCGCTGGCCGGTACCCCGGCGGCGCTCTCCAGCGCATCGAATACCGCACGCGCCTCCGCCACCGCCTCGGGGTGACCGGGCAGGCGCGA
>SLMR01000331.1 GCA_007133445.1 Aquisalimonas sp.
ACCACCGCCTGCACAACACCGGAGTCGGGTACCGCCATTCCATGGGCAAATGGTCCCCGCGCACCACGATCCCGGTCGGTGAAAGCACCCTCGCCATCAACCTGTCAGCCCTCAGGGGTACCGAGGCGCGCCGCTACAACGACCTGGGCCACTATGAGGTCACCCAGGATCCGGCCGACCGCTGGAAGTTCAGGGCCTCTTGGCGGTGATGACCAGACACGGCAAGACAACGTTCACCGTGCCATCCGGCTCGCGGAATGGCGCCAGACTCTCTTCGGCGTCGGTGGCCAGGCGCTGCAGCTGGTTTTCGTCCAGTACGCCACCCAGCGTCCAGATGCACGAGCCTTCGGCTTGCACGAATTCTGCCGCGGACGCGAACCGGGCGGATTCATCCCGGCGCTGGATACGTGCCGCAGTGAGCCCCGCCTGGTCGCACACCTGCCGCAACCAGTCCGGGTCGCCACCGCGAAAGGGTTGCCGAAAGCCTTCCGCGACCTCGTGGCCGAAACGCCGGTGCAGGAGTTCGGTGAGGACGCTGAAGCCCGGTGAGTGGTCGATGGCGTCCGGGATGCTGACCGCAATCCGGCCGCCGGGCCGGAGCACGCGCACCATCTCCCGCAACGCCTGAGACGGATCCTCGAAGAACATGAGGGCGAACTGGCTGATGACCGCATCGAAGCTGCCGTCGGGCAGTGGCAGCTTCTCCGCGCTGCCGGCGTACCACTCGATGGGCACGTCCTTGCTGCGGGCCACATTGATCATCTCGTCCTTCGGGTCGACGCCGGCGACCCGCCCACCCGGGCCGGTGCGCTCCAGTGCGGCCTCGGCCGCGGCGCCGGTACCACAGCCCACGTCAAGCACGGCCTGGTCACGGCCGACTTCCGCCGCATCCAGCACAAGATGCGGAAAACGCCCGAACAGCGTCGGTACAAAGAGTTGATCGTACAGCTCTGCCGGGGAAAGCCTGGTCCTGGTGTCCATGGTCTGCCTCCTCTCATTGTCGCGGGCACGGTTCGCCCCGCGTGAACCACCGTGGCGCCACCCCGTCTCCGGGGCCGTGACACGGCCGTGACAAGCCCACACGCGGCTGCTTCAATGGTTCCGACAGGACCATGACCCCAGGGACGACGATGGCGGACGCGCTGCAGATCAGTCTGCTTGGCGGCTTCGAATGCCGGGCCGCCGACGGGGAGGTTGTGCGCTTACCGACCCGCAAGGTGCGCGCCCTGTGCGCCTGGCTGGCACTCCACGCCGATACGCCACAGCCCCGGGACACCCTGGCCACCCTGCTCTGGGGTGAGCAGACCGATGCAGCGGCACGGCTCAACCTGCGCAAGGCGCTCTCACGGCTGCGCGCCTGCCTCCCCGGAGCCGCCGTCGACTGTCTGGTGGCGCAAGACGACCGCGTCGTACTGATGACCGACCGTGTGACGGTGGATGCGGTGGCGTTCCGGCGCTGGGCGGACGAGGCGACACCGGCCAGTCTCGAGCGCGCCGCGGCGTTGTATTGCGGCCCTCTGCTCCATGGCTTTCCGGACTGCGGCGAGGTGTTCGATGACTGGATAACGGCCGAGCGGCAGGCGCTGGAGGACACCTACTGCTCGGTGCTGCAGCGGCTCCTGGAGCACGAGGCCGCCACCGGCGCCATTGAATCCGGCGTGCAGACTGCGTTGCGACTGCTCGGCATCGACCCGCTGCAGGAGCACGTTCACCAGACGCTGATGCGGCTGTATCTCTACCTCGGCCGGCCCGGCGCGGCACTGGCGCAGTATCGCCGCTGTTGCGCCGTACTTGAGGAGGAACTGGGAGTCGCCCCGTCGGAGCAGACAGAACAGCTGAAGGCCACGCTGCTGGAGGGGCACAACCCACCCGACATCACCACGGACCACGCCCCCGCACCGGACCCGCGGCCCGCCGCGATATCACCGGAACACACCGACGAGCAGCCGACCCAGCCCTGCCCGCGCTCCGGGCGCCCCATGGTCGCCGTGCTCTCGTTTGCGCTCACCACCGAGGACCATGACCTCCGCCTGCTGGGCGATGGCATGGCAGAGGACATCGCCATCGAGCTCGGTCGCTTCCGTGAACTCGATGTCATCGCCCCACCCTCGGCGCTCGCCTACCGGGACGCGGCCGCGCCCCCTGAGCATATCGGCCGGGAGCTGGGCACCACCTGTGTGGTAAGCGGAGCACTGCGGGAGGTGGCGGGCCGGCTGCGGATCACGATCCGCCTGGTGGATACGGCCACCGGACGGCAGCTCTGGGCCGAGCGCTACGTCCGCCCGCGGAACGAGATGTTCGAACTCCAGGACGAGATCATCCACCACCTGGTTGCCGAACTGGCCGGCCGAATCGAAGGCGACCGGCTGGCCGTGGCGCGGCGCAAGGCTCCCGCCGCGCTGGACGCCTACGACCTGTGGCTGCGTGGCCGCGCCACCCTCAGACGGGCTGACCTCAACACGCTCAAGGAGGCACGCCATTACTTCCAGCAGGCCATCGCCAGGGATCCGCACTTCGGCCGCCCCCATGTCGGGCTCGCCCTGGCGCAGATCAACGAGTGGGCCTGCTTCTCCTGGAACCACTGGGTCTTCCCCCGGGAGGACATACTCCAACACGTACACTGCGCCCTGGAGCTGGATGAGTACGACCAGCACGCCCACTGCGTCCTGGCCATGGCGCAGCTCTACGGAGGCGATTACGAATCGGCCCGGCGGGGGCTGTTGCGGGCGCTGGAACTCAACCCCAACGACGCCGACGTCCTGGCCCACGCGGCCCTCGGGCTGACCCTGATCGGCGATCACGAGCCGGCAGTCGAGCATGGCCGCAACGCCCTGCGCCTGGCGCCGCACTACCCGGACTGGTACACCACCTTCGCCGGCATGGCGCTGTTCAACGCACGCCACTACGAGCAGGCGATTGCCACCATGTCGCCGGCGCCCGAGGCCATCTGCAACACCAGTGCCTTCATCGCCGCCGCCGAAGCCCACCTCGGGCGGACCGGCCGCTGCACCGGCTACCGTGACACCGTCTACCACCATTACCAGCGGGAACTGGAGCGCGGCACACTCTCGCCACAGACCTCGTGCATGGACTGGCTGCTGACGGTGGACCCCTTCCGGCTGGAGGACGATGTTGCCCACTACGTCGAGGGGCTGCGCCAGGCCGGCTTCGAATAACGACGCGCTGTCCGGGCTACCTTGCCAGGCACCCCCAACCGCTTGCCGAACGGCGGGGAATCGGCGTACACCTGTTCCTGTAGGCATCAACCACGCTGGAGGCTCCCATGGCCGCGCAGGATCCGGGACACGAACCGCGCCAACTCCTGGAGTACTCGGTGGTGTTCACCGATCGCTCCCTGAACCACATGTCCGCGGCGTTCCAGGGGGTGATGCGTGACCTGTCCGCCGGGCTGCGGCGGGTCTACAGCGCCGAGGCAGCCATCGTGGTCCCCGGCGGCGGCACCTGGGCCATGGAGTCGGTCGCGCGCCAGTTCGCCACCGACCGGAGATGCGTGATCATCCGCAACGGCTGGTTCAGCTACCGCTGGACGCAGATCCTCGACACCGGCGGCATTGCCGCCACCACCACCGTCCTCAAGGCCCGGCCCACAACATCGGAGCGCCAGGCGGCGTACGCGCCGGCGCCGGTCGA
>SLMR01000071.1 GCA_007133445.1 Aquisalimonas sp.
AATGGCGCTCAGACCTGTGGTTGTGTCCAGCGGTGCGGCCCCTTTGCGCACCAGCTTCATGGAAAGGGACTTCATGTAATGACTCATGGCGGCCTTGGCGGCGCCGTAGGGCGCCAGGGGCGGTGCGCCCACAAGGCCGGCGATGGAGCTGATGTACACCACCGAGCCGTGTTCGGACTCCAGCAGATGCGGCAGCACGGTGTCGATCTCCGCCACGGTGCCGAGGATGTCCGTCTCCACCATCTGCCGCCAGTCGGAGCTCATGGCGCTGACGTTGGGGATGAAGATATCCAGGCCGCCGAACGTGGCGGCGACATCATTCACCCAGGCGCCGAACGCCGCGCTATCGCTCACGTCCAGGGCGCGGCCGATGGCCTGTCCGGGCAGTGTTTCCAGGTGCTCCAGCATGGCGTCCACCCGGTCCTGATTGCGGGAGCAGATGGCGACGTTGCAGCCCTCGCGCGCCAGGGTTTCGGCGATGGCAGCGCCGATGCCGGCGGTGCTGCCGGTCACCAGGGCGTGGCGGCCGTTGAGTCCCAGATCCATATGAACCTCCATGGGCATGGGTTGGGGTGGCGGTTCGGTGTGTTTGGCGGTGCATCAAGATGCACCCTACGGCGACAGGGGTGGCCTATCAACGGTTGCAGGACCCCGGCGCCGTGCCGGGGCGTGACGTACCGCAAGCGGGGGAATCGTTCACCGTGGCTCCCGTGGCCCGGCGTTATGCCGCGCGTAGGGTGCATCTTGATGCACCGTCCACCCGGCGTCACCCGATGATGGGAAGGACCTGCTTGGTCACCGCTACCAGCATGATGTACGCGAACACCATCAGCGCCACGAACCAGGCCACCACGCGGATGCCCATGGTGCGGCCCCGCTTGAGGGCGATCATGCCCAGCGCAATGTACACGACCAGCCCCACCACCTTGGCCGTGACCCAGCCGTGCACGAACGGGTACTGAGCAATGAGCCAGGAGAGCATCAGGGCGCTGGCGAGAAGCACGGTGTCGATAACGTGGGGCACCACGCGCACCCAGGTACGGCGCAGCATCCCGGACTCGGCCATCATCCAGATGCCGCGCAGGATGAACAGTGCCACGCTGACAATGGCGCTGCCCTGGTGGATGTGCTTGATGAGGGTGTAGTACTCGGCCATGAGTTCTCCTTACTTGAATCCCTTCTCCACTGCCCATACCGCGGCTTCGACCCGGGAGCGGAAGTTCATCTTCTTCAGCAGGTTCTTCACGTGGACTTTGGTCGTGCCCTCGGTGATGCCGAGGTTGCGGGCGATGGCCTTGTTGCTCTCGCCCCGCGCCAGGTGGCGCAGGATGTCACGTTCGCGCGCCGTGAGCGAGTCCACGTTGCTGTCGTCCTGAGGGCGATCCCGGGTCAGGGCCCGGGCCAGGCTGGAGGTGAGCGTGTCACTGATGACCACCTCGTCCTTGCCGGCACGGCGCAGTTGCGCCACCAGTTCCTCCGGTTCCATGTCCTTGAGCAGGTAGCCGTTGGCGCCGGCCCGCAGGGAGGCGGTGATGTCCTCGTCACTGTCGGAGACCGTCAGAACCACCACGCAGGCTTCACTGCCTTCGCTGCGCAGGGCACGCAGGGTTTCGACGCCGCTCATGCCGTCCATGTTGAGGTCCAGCAGGATCAGGTCCGGGTTCAGCTCGCGGGCGAGCCGTAGACCTTCGCTGCCGTCGCTGGCCTCGCCGACCGGCTCCAGATCGGTTTCCAGTTCCAGCAGTTGCATGACCCCACGCCGCAGCAGGGGGTGGTCGTCGATAATCAGGACCCTGGTGGTCATACGATGGACTCCGTCATCGCTTCGTTGCGCGCCGGGAAGCGCACTTCAAGATGGGTTCCACTGGGCTCCCGCCGGGCCACGTGCAGTGTCCCGCCCAGACTGGTGGCGCGCTCTGTCATGATTCGAATACCGTAATGGTGCGGGCGATCGGGCGCGTTCGGGATGCCGATCCCGTCGTCATCCACGCTCAGCGTCACCCAGCCCTCCTCGTCGGCGTAGAGCCTTATCCACGCGTGTTCGGCCTGTGCGTGGCTGACGACGTTTGCAAGGGCTTCCCGCGCGATGTGCAGTAAGTGAACCTCGGCGTTGGAATCCAGGTTGAGCCCGGCGTCCAACTGTTCCACGCGGATCTCCGTCCCGTCGCCGCGCCGCTGATACTCTTCGGTAGCTGCCCGCAGCGCAGCGCTCAGGCCCGGTTCGTTCATCTTCAACCGGAACGTGGTTAACAGTTCGCGCAGGTGACCATAGGCGGTGTTGAGGCCCTCGCGCAACTCTGCTACCGCCGATGAGGTAGTCGCGCTCACCGGCTGGTTGCGCAGACCGGCTTCAAGGCGCGTGACCTGGATTTTCAGGTAGGACAGCGACTGCGCCAGGGAGTCGTGGAGTTCCCGCGCGATCACCGAGCGCTCCTCGAGCAGCGCCAGGCGGCGCTGGTGCCGGGCCTCCCGAGCTAGACCAATAGCGATCGCGATTTTCTCGGCGACGGCGTCGGCCAGGCGCATCTTCCACTGCTCCGGCATGCTGGCGTCCGGGTACTCCAGGACCATCACGCCATGCCGCTGGTTGCGGTGTTCCAGCACGATGGTGGTCACGCCGTGGCCCGGGCGTGATGTCGCTACTGTTTCACCCTGCAGGCATGTGTCGCATTGCGGCGCCTGGCAGATGCTCGGGACATGCCCGGGGACCGAACTGAAGGTCTGATGCGCGGCGTGCTCGTCCGCATCGGCAACGCACACGGAGATCAGCCGGATCTCGGTAACGCGCCCCAGGTGCTGGAGAATGGGCTCCACCGTCTCGTTGTCCACGCGCCCGAGCGTGAGTCGCCGCGTAGCATTGTAGAGCAGTTGCAGAGCCTCGTTGCTGCGGCGCAGCTCACGGGTCTTTATTTCCACCTGACGCTCGAGGCCGGCGTGCAGGGTCTCCAGGTCCGCCGCCATGGTATTGAAACTGCGCCCCAGCAGGCCGATCTCGTCGCGGCGCGTGTGGCCGACACGGCCGCTGAAATCCCCGCCGCGCACCCGCTCGGCCATGCCCATGAGCTCGGACAGGGGGCGCATGATCCCGGTGTGAATCAGGTACACGCCGGTCAGCGCCAGGGTCAGCGCCAGCACCACCGCCGCGCCCTGGCTGAGGCGCAGCATCTGGATGCGCCGCTCGGCCTGGTGCTGGAGCGCAGCTACCATGGTGTCCACCGAGTCCACGAAGTCGTTCACTTCCGCGAGGTATTGCTGGCCGCCTTCCTCGCCCCGGGTTGCCACCACCGTGCGCAGGTCCGGGGCCAGGGTGTCGGCCCAGGTGGTGTTGACCTGCCGGTAGTACCGTCCGGGTGCGGCGCCAGCTTCCTCCGTGGTTTTGGTGAGCGCGGGCGCCTCCAGGATGGATTCGAAACGCTGCGTGGCCTCGGTCACTGCGTCCGGCGGCGCCTGCGCCTGCAGCAGGGCAGCGATGCGATAGGACTGCATCCGCAGCGACCCGGCCTTGTTAATAGCAGCCGCGTCGTCCTGTGCCGACTCCGCGATGTAGATGGACGCGCCCATGCTGAACAGCGCCAATACCGTCATCGCGAGGAGAATCAGCCCGAGCCGCAAGCGCAGTGAGCGGGG
>SLMR01000132.1 GCA_007133445.1 Aquisalimonas sp.
GGATGGTGCCGCCGAGCGGCTGGAGGAGCTGGCCGAGGAGGCGGGCGAGCTGGCGGAACGCCAGGAGACCCTGACCGAATCCCTGGAAGACGCGGAACAGGCGGTTCGCGATCTTTCCGAGCAGGAGCAGGATCTCGATGAGCGCATCCATGAGCTGCGCGGCGAGATCCAGCAGAGCGAGGCCCGGCTGACGTCTCTGGAGACCTTGCAGCAGGATGCGCTGGGTGCCGCCGACCAGGGTCCGGTGGCGGAGTGGCTTACCCGGCACGGGCTGGATGGCGGTAGCCGCCTGGCTCAGGCGCTCACCGTGCAGCCGGGCTGGGAGACGGCGGTGGAGACGGTGCTTGCGGACCGCCTGCAGGCCGTATGTGTGCCGTCGGATGACATGCCCGCTGCGGATGCTCTGGGAGTGCCGGAACAGGGCGCCGTCACCCTGCTGGCTCCGGGCCCGAGTGGCCAGGGTGCGCCCGATCGCCACGGTCTGCAGCCGTTGCTGGAGCAGGTGCAGGCGCCGTGGCCGCTGGAGGATCTGCTGCACGGCGTCTTCTGCGCGGCGGACGCCGCCGAGGCGGAGCGCCTGCGGTCGCGGCTCGGTGCCGGTGAATGCCTGGTGACGCCGGATGGGCTGCTGTGCGGCCGGACCTGGACCCAGGTCATGGGTGGCAGCCAGGACGGCGACGGCGTCATCGAGCGCGAGCGTACCATGGAGGAACTGCGCCGGGGGCTGGAGCAGGCACGCCAGCAGCTCGACGACCTGGTGGAGCGTCGGCGCGAACTGGAAGAACGCCGCCTGGATCGCGAAGAGACGCGGAACCAGCTGTTCGAGGAGCGCGATGCCCTGGGCCAGCGGCTGACCGAGGTGCGAGCGCGGGAGGAGAGTCAGCGGCAGCGGCTGGACGAATTGCACGATCGCAGCCAGCGGCTTCAGCAGGAAATCGCCGAGCTCGAGCGTGAATCCGGAGAAGCCGCCGAAGCGGTGCGCGCCGCCCGCGGCCGGTTGCAGGAGGCGCTGGACCGCAGCGAAGCCGATGACGACCAGCGGGCGCAGCTGCAGACCCGGAAGGAGGCACATCAGCAGGCCGTCAGCGATGCCCGCGAGGTCATGCGTGAACGACGCGAGCGGCGCCATGAACTCTCGCTCAAGCAGGAGAGCGCGAGTTCCGCCCGGCAGTCACTGGAAGAGCAGCTGCGGCGCGTGAAGGAGCAGCAGCAGCGCCTGCAGGCGCGCCAGGAAGAGCTGCAGGAGTCGCGGGATGACCGTGGTGATCCGGTGCCGGAACTGGAGGCCGAGCGCGAGCGGTTGCTGGCCCAGCGGGTTGAGGCGGAGCAGGCCCTCAAGGATGCCCGTGACCGCATGGCGGCGGTGGAAGGACGGTTACGGGAGCACGAGGAGCAACGGCAGAAGTCCGAGCAGCAGGTGGAGGCGCTGCGCCAGGAACTGGAGCAGCAGCAATTGCGCGACCAGGAGCTCCGCGTGCGCCGGCAGACCCAGGCCGAGCAGCTGGTGGAGCTGGGCTTCGATCTGGAGACTCTGCAGGCCAACCTGCCCGAGGAGGCCAGCGAGGCGGACTGGCAGGCCCGCCTCGAGCAGGTGGAGCAGCGCATCAACCGGCTCGGCCCCATCAACCTGGCCGCCATCGACGAACACGAGCAGCTCGCCGAGCGCAAGGGCTACCTGGATCAGCAGCACGCCGATCTGACCGAGGCCATGGAGACCCTGGAGTCCGCGATCCGGAAGATCGATCGGGAGACCCGCCAGCGCTTTCGGGAGACCTTCGACAAGGTCAATGCCGGCATCCAGACTATGTATCCGCGCCTGTTCGGCGGCGGTGAGGCCTATCTGGAGATGACCAGCGACGATTTGCTGGAGACCGGCATCACCATCATGGCGCGGCCGCCGGGCAAACGGGTGAGCACGATTCATTTGCTGTCCGGTGGCGAGAAGGCATTGACGGCGGTGTCACTGATTTTTGCCATTTTCGAGTTGAACCCGGCGCCGTTCTGCATGCTGGACGAGGTTGATGCGCCGCTGGACGAGGCCAACGTGGGTCGCTTCTGCGCGCTGGTGCAGGAGATGTCTTCCCGGGTGCAGTTCATCCTGATCACCCACAACAAGGCCACCATGGAGATCGCGAGCCATCTCATGGGCGTGACCATGCACGAGGCGGGGGTGTCGCGCCTGGTGGCGGTGGACGTGGACGAGGCCGCCGAGATGGCGGTGGCGTGAACGAATCGGGCGTTGAGGCGTCTCCATGGAGAGACGCTGGACGCCGGGGCTGACAACGTGGAGCCTGTGCCCTGTACCGTGAGCCCTGAAGGTGGCCGGGTACCCGGGCTCCCACCATGATCGTGGACGGAAACGATGGATACGCTGCGCTGGATACTGTTGATCGTCGGGGTGCTGGTGATTGCCGGCCTGTTCGGCTACTACAAGTGGCAGGAGCGCCAATCCGCGCGTCCCCGGCGCAAGACTCCGCGGACGGTGAAGCGGGCCGCCCGGGAGGATCGCGACGTAGAGGCAGCGCTCGAAGACATGGATGACTTCGTGCTGGGCGACGATGCCGAGGAGGGTCTGGACCTGGAGCCGGACTTGAACGCCATGGACATGGAGGCCGGTGACGAGACGGTGAGCCCGTCGCGCCCCGTGAGCGGCCACCAGGAACCGGAGGACGACGGTGACTGGACGGTCGGCCCCGTGCGCGTGCGTCAGGTTGCAGAGCCCGAGTCTGCCCGCCGCGCTGCGCCGGCCGCCGAGCGCCAGGACTGGCAGCCGTCGCGTCCGGTCACGGATGCGGATGACGACGAGTTCGAGGCGGACGATCAGGAACCGGTAGATGATCTGTTCGCCGAGTATCCGGAGGAGGACGTGGAGCCCCGGCCACGGCAGCGCAGCCGCCGCGATGACGACGACGCCTGGAACCTGGGCCCCGTGCGCATCCCCCGGCCGGCCTGGGGCAGGGAGCCGGATAACGCCGAGGAGTCGCAGCCCGAGGATGACGAAGCTGCCGCCATGAACGCCGTGACCGAAACGGTGGGCGAGAAGATCGTGGTGTTGCACGTACACGCCGGCGAAGGCCTGTGCTTCACCGCACAGGCGGTGAGCGAGGCCCTGGATGCCACGGGACTGCGCTTTGGCCAGCACGGCATATTCCATCGTCACGTGGAAACACGACGCGGCCAGGAACCCATGTTCAGCGTCGCCAGCATGGTCAAGCCCGGAACCCTTAACCCGGACGAGCCGGAAACGCTGGAGACCCCTGGCCTGGCGCTGTTCATGCAACTGCCCGGGCCCTTCGATGGCCTGTCCGCGTTCGAGCAGATGCTCGAGACGGCCCGCCGCCTGGCCGATCAGCTCGATGGCCAGCTTCTGGACGGCACGCGCTGCGACCTGACCAACCAGGCCGTCGAGCATATCCGTGAGGAGTTGCGCGAGTACCGTCGCCTGGCCCACCTGGCGGCACGACGCCATCACGCCTGAGCCGTACTGGCTCAGGCATCGCTTCCCCGCCCGTGTTCGCCGGGGCGCGACTCCTGCTAGTATTCTCCCGATTGTTTCGTCACCAGGAACCCGCCCCGGACCGTCCGTCCGGGCTGAAGAGAGGTAGGTCATGAGCATCA